>VXSY01000285.1:0-19850 GCA_009837725.1 Gammaproteobacteria bacterium
GCCACCGCCACCGCCGGCCAACAGGGCGGGCAAGCATACAGCAAAACCACCCGCCGACACCGGCGCAGCCACCACGAACCGCCAAAGTCGCACAGCATTTGCAGGAATCCCGCACACCGGCAGACGCGAGTAGCACCCTAACCGACGGACTGTCGCATCGGCCACGCATTTGGTTCCCTTGCTTGAGTCAGAAGATAGCTGTCGTCAAACATGGCCGCCCTGAGCCCAAGCAACATCCTCAGCCCTGCGAGGTCGCCACCGGTGTGCGAAATGTCTGCGGGGGTTGTAGGACGAAATGTTTGTGTGTCGGGAGGCGGGCCCTTCGGGAGGCGGGCCCTCTTGGGGGAGTAGCGCGGCCACGAACGAAGGCGTGGTGCACGGGCCGAATCGGGGCTGACGGTCACCGATCCACCTGCACGACCTCGTCCGGAGGGCTTGCACCCGCATCCTCCGGCCGCCGGTGTGCGAAATGTCTGCCGGAGTGTAGGACGAAATGTTTGTGTGTCGGGAAGTTCCGACCATTTGTGTGTCGGGAAGTTCCGACCATGAAAAAAGAGCCCGGACCCATTGGGGTCCGGGCTTGAAGTGTCTCCTACGGCAGAGTTGGCGGAAGTGTCCTTCTCGTCCGGCTTCTACAGGCTGGCTGTGATCGACCACAGGAGCATTCCGACACCGACCAGCGCAAATGTCCAATACATCATCGGATGCGCCCGTCCTGTCAGGATTTCCCGCAAAGAGTAGTGCCGCAAGCTGTCCTCCTGATTGTGCATCAGCATAGCGCCGCCGTGATTGCCAAATCCAGAGTGTACAGCCCGAGCGCAGCCACGCCAAAGCCGAATCCGATTGGCGCTCCGACGCCTGTCGCGGCGAAACCGACCGAGAGCGCGGTAAGCGTCCACATGATAGCGCTCGCAATCGTGTCGCTGGCTCCGCCGGCACAACCTGCCGATGCTGGCACCGAGAGCCAAACGGTGCCCGCAACCGCCAACGACATCAACAACATTGAGAGCTTCGTGAGTTTCTTCCCAATCACCTCTTCAACCTCCTTCACTTCAACGCACAGAACAACAGGGTCACTCGCGGCACAGCGACCGGTCCGACCGGCGTCCAGACGACTTCCCAAGTCACCCGGAAAACCGGAACGTAGCCGTCGCTGCAAGTACCAGCGAATGCAGGTGATGCACCGACCACCGCCAATGCCAACAAGCCAGCGGTGATTGTCGATGCCAGTTTCTTCCGAATGTGTCTCAATTTCCCTCTCCCACGGGTTGCTTGAGGGCGAGCGTGGCCGCCCCGCCATTCGAACGGTCCGGCGAAGTGCCGGGCCACCTTCCAAGCCGCTGTCGACGCGGACTTGTTGCGAACTCGTCAAACCCGCGTTTCCGTTGGTTCCGCGAATCCGCTTTTGCGGAGGGAACGTGGTGTTCAAGGCACGACCCAAAGGAAGGGACCTAAGAACGACACGGAACGAGGGGTTGAATCCGATCGGCGGTTTCGCTAGATGCACTCGCGGGCCGGCGGCAGTGGAGTTGGAGTGACCAAGGCTGTCCCGACCAATCCACCACGAACAAGACGGAGAGCGAGACCAACATGCCCACGAAAACCAGAGCCGATAGCAACCAAGCCAACGCACAGGACAACAGCGGCGGCGGGACGGAACCAACGCCGCTGGCGGAGCGGCGCCACGCGCCGGGGACGCGGTACATCTACGAACGCGCACTCCTCCGCCTCGACGGCTGGCTCCAGGACAGACCAGTCACGGACGAGTCGCTGGCCGGCTACCTCGGGACGCTGTTCGACCGCGGACTGGCGCCGGCGTCGGCGGCAACCGCAGTGGCCGCCGCGAAGGACCGGGCAAGGCGCGAGGGCGCCGCGTCGCCGGCCGGAACGTGCACCGAGGACGCCCTGTCTGCCTACCGGCGCGACGGCGCGGGGCGGGGTCCGGGCCAGGTGGTCGGCATCAAGTGGGAGGACTCCGACCGCATGTCCGATCTTGCGGCGGGCTGCGGCAACGCGCGCGGCCTGCGCGACGCGCTGCTGATCCGGCTCATGTCCGACGGCCTCATGCGGGTGTCCGAGGCGGAGGCGCTGGACGTTGCGGACCTCGCGCTTTCGAAGAAGAAGCTGCTGGTGACGATCCGGCGCAGCAAGACGGACCAGGACGGCAAGGGCGTCGTGTTCCGTGGCGGGCCGGACACGATGCGGCTGGCACGCAAATGGCTCGAAGCGGCAGGGATCGAGGAAGGCCCCGTGTTCCGCCCGGTCAACAAGGCAGGGCGGGTGGCGGGGTCCCGGCTCTCGGATCGCAGCATGCGGGACATCGTCAAGCAGCGCGCGGCGGATGCCGGGATCGAGGGCCGTGTGTCCGGCCATTCGCTGCGGGTGGGTTCCGCGCAGTCGCTGCGGGACCGTGGCGCCACCTCGTCGCAGCTGATGACCGCGGGACGGTGGAGTCGCGTGGAGACGATGGCCGGCTATGTGCGTGAGCAGGACGCGGCATTCGGTCCGATGGCTCGGTTGCGCTACGGTTTCCAGCCACCAGCCGGTCGCAGGAGCCGCTCCAGCCGTCGCGGTTCCGCAAGGGCCGACAGGCGCGAACGGAGGTGGGTACGGAAGGAGTTGAAGCGCCAGCGAAGGGCGTCGAAAAAACACGAGAAAGGGCTTGCACGCATCGCAAGAGCCGTGATAGTTTCCTGAACAGCGGATTCGCGGAACCTATTGCAAGCGTTTCATTTGTATGTAGTTTTTTCAGCGTCACGAGCATTTGTCCATGACGGCACCTGCCGGTGCCGAGATCACAGGTCGGGCGAGAGTGCCATGCCACGAACGACGGTGGAACTAACGCCGAGCGAGAAGTGTTGGTTGGATCAGGAGGCGGCGCGTCGCGGCGTCTCGGTCGCCGAGTTCGTGTGCCTGGCCGTTCGCGATTATAGGCTTCGGCACAGAACTTCTGATCCTGCCCGAACGCTTGGCGATGTGCTTGCCCACACCGCGGGCATCCGCCAAGGCACGGACGGCCTCTCGTTCCAGGAGCAAATGAGGGAGGAGTGGGGATGAGCCAATGCGCTACTTGCTGGACTCGGTCATCCTCACAGCGACTGGCGGAAATCGCGGCGCTTCAGGAGGACTGGGACTCCTACGGCGCACCACCCATCAGCCGGGCCAGGATCGAGGCTGTGGGCGACCTGATTCAGACAGTCGCCGATGGCCGAGCTCCGCCGCCCACGCTTGTACCGACCCCGGACGGGAGCATCCAGTTAGAGTGGCATTCGCATGGCGTTGAGCTTGAGGTGCAAATGCTGTCCGAAAGTGAAATGGAAGTTTCCTTCGAGGATCTTCGAGGGCAGCTACCAGAGTACGACCACGTGCTCCGGTCGGACCTGACGCCACTTGTGCAATACGTGCGCCTGCTTGGTGAGCGCGCATGTGGAGACGGGGGTGCATAAAAGGGAGCTTCTGATCAGGTCGGTTTGCCGGAGTTCCTGCCCTGCCCCGTAGGGGCGACCCTTGTGGTCGCCCATGTTTCCCATGCCTTCCCGACACACAAACATTTCGTCCCACGGTCGTTCGGGCGATCTCCTACACCGGCGCTTGGGGGCGTTGCGCAGCCCACGAACGAGGGCGCCGCCGCCCTTCATTGCCGCCCGAGGCTGATTAGCGACGTATGGCCAGACTGGCCTTGAAGGCGCGATACCACCTAGGCCACCACACCACTGGAAACACGGCGAGAATCCCCACAGGGGATGACCACCCAAAGTGGAAGCTCGGCGTACAAGCCGCACGCGACCGCCCGGCCGGAGCCGCTAGCCGGCTTCGCCGAAGAGGCGGAGCGGAGGGTAGCTCTTGACGCCCTATCGAGCTTGATGTTGGGTGCGCCGTAGTGCGTGAACAGGGCGGGCCTTCGGAGGGAAGGCATCCTGCCTTCCCTAGCGCCGATAGGCGCTTTCTTATCGCAAGTCTGACAGGGTGCCAGCGGACATCGGTCCATGGGCTGAGTCCATTGACGCAACGGTAACCCTCCGGCGAACCGGCGGGGGCATTGTCCCCCTTCGAGGGACCCTCAGAACTTGTCCGTCACCGCGCCTTCTGAGGCGGAGGTTACGAGGCGGGCGTACTTGGCGAGGGTGCCGCGTTCCGCGTAGTCGGCGGGGCGTTGCCAGCGGGTGCGGCGGGCGGCGAGTTCTTCGTCGCTGACGTGCAGGTTGATCTCGCGCCCCTCCGCGTCGACGGTGATGCGGTCGCCGTCCTCGACGAGGCCGATGGGGCCGCCGTCGTAGGCTTCCGGGGTGACGTGGCCGATGACGAAGCCGTGGGAGCCGCCGGAGAAGCGGCCGTCGGTGATGAGGGCCACGTCGCGGGCTAGGCCTCTGCCCATGATGGCACCCGTGGGGCTCAGCATCTCGCGCATTCCGGGGCCGCCGCGGGGGCCTTCGTAGCGGATGATCACCACGTCGCCCTTTTGCACCGTGCCGTCCATGATCGCTTTCATGCCGGCTTCCTCGCCGTGGAAGACGCGTGCGGTGCCGGTGAAGGTGAGCCCTTCATTGCCGGTGATCTTGGCGACTGCGCCCTCCGGGGCCATGTTGCCGCGCAGGATGACGAGGTGGCCATCCGGCTTGATGGGGTTGTCCAGGGGACGGATGATTTTCTGGCTGTCGGGATAGGGGGCAACGTCGGCGAGGTTCTCTGCCAGGGTGCGACCGGTCACCGTTGGGCAGTCGCCATGCAGGAGACCGGCATCGAGCAAGGTCTTCATCAGGGGCTGGATGCCGCCGATTTCGATGAGTTCCGACATGGCGTAGTTGCCGGCCGGGCGCATGTCTGCCAGCACCGGCGTCTTGGCGCCGATGCGGGTGAAGTCGTCGAGGGTGAGGCCGATGCCGGCGGCGTGGGCGATTGCCAACAGGTGCAGCACGGCGTTGGTGGAGCCTTCGAGTGCCGTCACCACCGTTATCGCGTTCTCGAACGCTTCCATCGACAGGATGTCCGATGGCTTGATGCCGCGCCGCACCAGCTCCGCGACTGCCGCGCCAGCTCGGTATGCATCCTCGCGCTTGCTCTGGCTCACGGCTTCCTGCGCCGAGGAGTTCGGCAGCGACAGCCCGAGTGCCTCGATGGCGGAGGCCATCGTGTTTGCCGTGTACATGCCGGCGCAGGAGCCTGGACCGGGAATGGCGGTTTGCTCTACCGCCAGAAGCTCTTCGTCGCTTACGGTGCCGGCTGCGTGGCCGCCCACGGCCTCGAACACCGACACGATGTCGCGTCGCTCCTCGCCGGTCTGGATGGTGCCGCCATAGACGAAGACGGATGGCCGGTCCAGCCGCGCCATGGCCATTGCGCAGGCCGGCATGTTCTTGTCGCAGCCGCCGATCGTGACGAAGCCGTCGAACCCCTGCGCGCCCACCACGGTCTCGATGGAGTCGGCGATCACTTCCCGCGACACCAAGGAGTAGCGCATCCCCGGCGTGCCCATGGAGATGCCGTCCGAGACGGTGATGGTGTTGAACAAGACGCTCTTGGCGCCGGCTTCGTCGGCACCCATCGCCGCCGCATCCGCGAGTTCGTTGATGTGCATGTTGCACGGCGTCACCATCGACCAGGTGGAGGCAATGCCCACTTGCGGCTTGGCGAAGTCCTCGCGGGTGAAGCCCACGGGATAGAGCATGGCGCGGCTCGGCGCCTGCTCCACTCCGTCGACGACGATGGAGGAGTAGGGGCGTTTGGGATCGGTCATGGCGACGATTCCTTGGCAGATTGGCGGAGTGTGAGACAGAAGACGTTGGAGTTGCGGGCGTAGTTGTACATGGCTTTGCGGGAGCCGGGAAGCGCCGCAACGTCCACGGACGCGAACCCCCGTTCGGTAAACCAGTCGCCGGCGCGGGTGGTGAGGGCAAACAGGCGCTCGACGCCGGTTGCCTTGGCGCGTTCGACAACGGCCTTGAGCAGGCGGTCGCCCACACCCTCGCCGCCAACCAGGCAAGCGAGTTCGGCGCTGCCGCCGCCGAGCGGATAGAGGGCGCAGCAGCCGGTGAGCGCGCCGTCGAGTTCCGCCACCAGAAAGTTGCCGATCTCGCGCTCGATTCGATCCCGTGGCCGGGCCACCAGTGCACCCGACTGTTCGAGCGGCGTGATGAGCTCGACGATGCCACCTATGTCCGCGTCGGTGGCGTCACGAACGACGCGATAGTCCTCGCTGCCAACCTGCGTGCCGGCGCCCTCGGCGGTGAAGAGTTCCTGCAACAGCGCGCCGTCGGCGTTGTGGCCGATGAGGTGTCCACGAGGCACGCCACGCCGACAGGCGTCGAGGAGCGCTTGCAGCCGATCCATGGTTGCCTTGCCGTAGTTCGCCTCCGCGCCTCCTGCCTCGGAAAGCAGCTCGCCGAGCCCCTCCACGGTGACGTCGCTCATGCCCGAGAGCCGGGGGATCGCATCGAACACCACGAGCTTGTCGGCGCCGAGTTCGACCGCCGCGGTGGCGGCGAGCTCGGCGGGCTGCAAGGTGTACGCGGCGCCAGAGGCGCTGTAGCCCAATGGGGAGAGCAGCACCACATGGCCGGAGTCGAGCAAGGAACGGATGGCGGCGACGTGGATCTTGCGCGGTCCGCCGCTCGCCATGTGATCGACGCCATCCACGACCCCTGCCGGCATGGCGGTGACGAGGTTGCCCCCCACGAGCGACACGTGGTTGTTGCGCAATGGGCTCGGCGGAATGCCGGTGGAGAAGAGGGCTTCGAGCGTCGAACGGGCGACGCCGGCTTCGCGTTCGAACTCGCTCAGCTCTTCGGCGCTGGTGGGCCCGTCGCCGTCGCCGGGGATGCCGTGCACGAGCGTCAGCCGCACCCCGAGCACGTGCAGCAGCGCAAGGTCGTGGACGATGGTGCGCAGGTTAGGACTTGCAAGCGCATCGGCCCCTAGCATCACCACGAACAACCGGCCCCGGTGGGCGCGGATGTAGGGCGCAGAAGCACGAAACCAGTCGGCGCGGGGCCAGTCCGTCGGATCGCTCATGGCGGCATTTTCGCTACAGGCAGTGCCGGGCGATCAGCGTGGTGAGAATGTCCAGCATGGGCGGAATCTGTGCGGTTTCGAGATATTCGTTCGGCTGGTGCGCCTGATCGATGGAGCCGGCGCCGAACACCACCGTCTCCACGCCGAGCCGGGAATAGAACGGCGCTTCCGTGCCGAAGGCGACGGTGCCGCAGGCGTTGCGGGAAAGTCCCTCGAGGTCCTGCACCAGCCGCCCCTCAGCGGCGGTCTCGAATGGCGCCAACGGGCGGAACATGGGTTCCACGGTGACCTCGGCTTCTCCCGCGCGGCTCTGGATGCGGGCGCGCAGCGCATCGATCACTTCCTCCGCATCCATGCCCGGCAGCACGCGCAGGTCAATCAGGAGTTGGGCGTGGCCGCAGATGCGGTTCGGATTGTCGCCGGCGTGCATGCAGCCGAGGTTCAGCGTCGGTGTCGGCACATCGAAGTCGAGATGCACGTTGCGCTGCGCCAGTTCGCGTCGGAAGGCGATGATCTCGGCCATCACATCGTGCATCGCATCGAGGGCGTTGATGCCAAGGGCGGGGTTGGAGGAATGCCCGGCCGAGCCCTCCACGTCGATGGCTACCATCGCCACGCCCTTGTGCGCACGCACAGGTCGCATGCCGGTGGGCTCGCCGATGACGGCGGCGCCGACGCTGCCAATGCCGCGCTCGGCGAGAAACCGTGCGCCGTCCATGGAGGTCTCTTCATCGGCAGTGGCGATGATCGTCAGCGGACGCTTGAGCCTGCTGTCGGCATGGCGCAGCGCCGCCCCGAGCGCGAGGGGGAAAAAGCCCTTCATGTCGGCGGTGCCGAGGCCGTAGAGTCGCGAATCCCGTTCGGTGACCTGGAACGGATCGAACTGCCAGAGCTCTTCGTCGTAGGGAACGGTGTCGGTGTGGCCGCATAGCGCAAGCCCGGCCTCCTCCCCGTCACCCCGCGTGGCGATGAGGTTGGCCTTGCCGGGCTTGTCCGGCATCGGCAGCACGTCGACCTTGAAGTCGAGCTCTTCCAGCCAGCCGGCGAGCTGATGCACGACCCCAAGATTGCTCTGGTCGATGCCGGGATCGGTGCAACTCACCGAAGGCGACGCCACCAGCTCGCGCAGCATGTCGATGGGTTCGGGAATGGCCATAGGTGCGGGCGCCGCCCGGATGGTTTGCGAAAGACGCAATCCTATAGTGAAGCTCCACCCAAGTGCATTGGCGGGGATGGTTCTGGCGCGCCGGCACTTGGGGCGAGTTGCACAAACCCGTAGGCCTCTTAAGGTTCGGGGTAGGCTGCCGTGGATGGGTGCGGCGGCTGGGCGGCAAGACGGCTCGCTGCCCCGATGCCGCATGGACGTGGAGACGAGATGGATACAGGCACCCTGGCGGATCGAGACGGCTGGATTTGGCTCGACGGCGAACTCGTGCCCTGGCGCGATGCGCGGGTGCATGTGCTCACGCACACGCTGCACTACGGCGTCGGCGTGTTTGAGGGGGTGCGGGCGTACCGGACCCCGGCCGGCACGCAGATCTTCCGCCTGGGCGCACACACCAAGCGGCTGTTCGACTCCGCCCACATCATGCGCATCGAGATTCCCTTCGCGCGCGAGGAACTCGAGCGCGCCCAGTGCGAGGTGTTCGTTGCCAACGACCTGGACGAAGGCTATCTGCGGCCGGTGGTCTGGCTCGGCACCGAGGCAATGGGCCTCCGGGCAGAGGGCTTGAGCGTTCATGCCGCCATGGCGTGCTGGCCGTGGCCCGACTACATGGACCCGGAGTCCCGCGAGCGAGGCATCTCGGTGCGCACCTCGTCCTACACGCGCCACCACGTCAACATCACCATGTGCAAGGCCAAGGCGAACGGCAACTACATCAACTCCATTCTGGCGCTGCGCGAGGCCGTGGACGCTGGCTGCGACGAGGCGCTTCTGCTCGACAACGAGGGCTATGTGGCGGAAGGCAGCGGCGAGAACGTATTCATGGTCGCAGACGGCGTGATCCACACGCCGGAACTCACGTCCTGTCTGCCCGGCATCACTCGCGACACCATCCTCGTGTTTGCCCGCGAGCAGGGCCTTGAGGTGATCGAGCGGCGCATCACTCGCGATGAGTTCTACATCGCCGACGAGGCGTTCTTCACCGGCACCGCCGCGGAAGTGCTGCCGATTCGGGAACTTGACGGGCGACGCATCGGCAGCGGCAAGAGGGGGCCGGTGACCGAGAGGCTGCAGTCGCTCTACTTCGACCAAGTGCGGGGCAAGCGGGATGCCCACCCGGAATGGCACACGCTCGTTGGTGCAGGTGCGCTTGTGCCGGAAGCCGATGGCGTGGCGTCGGGTTAGGAGGCTGCGCTGTAGAAAAGCGGCGCAGCCTCCTAGCCGGAGTTGCGAGCGAATGCGAGCACGAAGGCCAGCAGTTCGCGCAGCGAACTGCCAACGCGCCCGTCAGGGGCGCGCTAGCGCTGGCCCTGCGCCCTCCTAGCGTGGACGCGGATGTGGCCGGCCTGCAGCCAACCGCTCGCGAAAGGGTGCTGCTGATCTCGCCCGCTTGGGTGGGGGACATGGTGATGTCGCAAACGGTGGTGGCGGCACTGGCAGGGCGCGGTGCAGAGGTGCATTGCCTGGCGCCGAGAGCGACTCGCGACCTGGCTCTGCGAATGCCCGGGGTGGTCGCATCGCACCTCATTCGCACTCGCCACGGTCGGCTCGACTTCGGCGAGCGCAGTCGCGTCGCCATGCGCCTCAGGCGCTTGCGCTTCGAGCGCGCGGTCGTGCTGCCGGGGAGTTTCAAGTCTGCGCTGGTGCCCGCCTTTGCCCGCATTCCGCATCGGATTGGCTATCGCAAGGAGGCACGGGGCGCTTTGCTCACCGATGCCCGCGTCTTGGATGCACAGAAGCTGCCCCGCATGGTGGACCGCTTTGCGGCGCTTGCCGACGCAGACGCCGAGCCACCGCGCTTGGTTGCCGACGCCAAGGCGAGGGTGCAGCGGGCGGCGGAACTGGGCCTTGCCCTCGATCGAACGATCATTGCCCTCTGCCCGGGTGCAACTTACGGCCCGGCCAAGCGCTGGCCCGAAGCGTGCTTCGCGGATGTGGCACGGGCCTGCCGCGACCGCGGCGCGGACGTGTGGCTATTGGGCGGCACTGCGGATGCCGAGGCGGCAGAACGCATCGCCCGTCGTTCGCTGGCGCACAATCTGGCCGGCCGGACTTCCCTCACCGACGCCGTGGATCTTCTCTCCGCGGCCCACGCCGTGGTGAGCAACGACTCCGGGCTCATGCACGTGGCCGCGGCATTGGGTGTGCCGGTGGTGGCGATCTATGGCTCCACCACGCCCGCGTTCACGCCGCCGCTCGGCGAACGCACGGAGATCGTCGCCGAAGAGCTGCCGTGCCGACCGTGCTTCGCCCGCGAATGTCCACTCGGTCACTTGAACTGTCTGCGCCACATCCGTCCCGGTCGTGTGCTGGCCGCGCTCGAGCGGCTCGGCGCGTTCGATGGCGGCTCGGCGAACCCCCTGGCGATGGCATCCCGATGAGAGTGCTGCTCGTCAAGATGTCATCGCTGGGCGACGTGGTGCACACGCTGCCGGCGGTGCGCGATGCGGTGCGGCAGGGCGCGCACATCGACTGGGTGGTGGAGGAAGCCTACGAGCCGGTGGCAGCGCTGGCGCAAGGCGTTCATGCCATTGTGCCGGTGGCGATCCGACGCTGGCGGCGCCAGCCGTTGCGCTGCCTAGGCGAGATTCGCGCCGCCTGCCAGCACCTGCGAAAGGGGCGCTATGACCTCGTGCTGGATGCGCAAGGATTGATCAAGAGTGCCTTGGTGGGGCTTTTGGCCAGGGGGACCGTGCGCGCCGGGTTTGACCGCACCAGTATCCGCGAGCGAGCGGCGACGTTGGCCTATCGTCGCCGTGTGCAAGTGCCTCGCCATGCCCACGCCGCGATGCGGCTGCGGACGCTGTTCGCCCAAGCGATGGATTACGAAGTGCCAACCGGAACGCCGCACTTCGGCATCGCGGGCGGCCGTGCGACCCGCGACCATACGGTGCTGCTGCACGGCGCGGCGTGGAGTACGAAGCTGTGGCCCGAGCGCCATTGGATCGACATTGCAAGGCGCGCGGCTGCAGAGGGCCTGACGCCCACCTTGCTCTGGCAGGACCCCCTCGAACGCGCCCGCGCCGAACGCATTGCCGATGCGGAGCCGAGGGCCGAGGTGTGCGAGCGCATGGACCTCACCGGTGCCATCGACCTGCTCGGTGCCTCGAGGCTCGTGGTCGGGGTGGATACGGGGCTCGCGCATTTGGGCGCGGCGATGGGCCGTCCCACCGTCATGCTGTTCGGACCCACAGACCCTCAGCGCACCGGTTGTCTCGGCGAGCGCGCCGTCAACCTCAACTCCGAGCTGCCATGCGCCCCTTGCCTGTCGCGCCGTTGCCGCCATCCCGATGCCGTCGCGACAAGTCGGCCGGTGCCGCCGTGCCTCGCCGGGATCGCGCCCGAAGCGGTGTGGCGACTGGCCTCGGCGGCGATGCAGCGCGAACGGAGCGGCTAAGAAGGCTCTGCCAACGCTAGGCAAATCCCTCGGAGGCCAGAGCCCGCGTCCCCATGACCCGCGCCGTAAAATGGCGCGGCCGCGCCATTTCCACGGCGCTAGCTCCGAGGGCGACGATGTCCGTTTGGGTGCGCGACGATCTTGCCGGTGCGCTGGCTGGCGATCCGTTCGCCGCGCTCGAAGGGATGTCCAAGGTCACGGTTCGCCGCGCGGACAACCGCCACACATTCCGCATGGAAAACGGCGACAGCGCCTACTTCGTGAAGGTGCATGAGGGCGTCGGTTGGCGGCAGATCCTCGAAGACGTGCTCACCCTAAAGCGCCCCGTCGTGGATGCCGGCAATGAATGCGCCGCCTGCCGTCGGCTTGCCGAAGTGGGCATCCGGGCGCCGCAGGTGGCGGCGTTTGGCGTCCGGGGCACAAGTCCTGCGACCAGACAGTCCTTCGTCGTTTGCGATGCGTTGGAGGGTTTCGTGAGCCTCACGGAGGTGGCGGGACGCTGGCGGGGCCAGCCACCGGCGCCTTCGCTGCGCTGGCAACTCACCCGGGAACTTGCCCGCCTCGTCCGGGCCTTGCATGACGCCGGCGTCAATCACCGCGACCTGTACTTCGACCATGTGCTGGCGAACTCCACAGCGCTGCAGGACGGGCGGGTGGAGTTGGCGCTCATCGACCTGCACCGTGCTGGCCTGCGGCGACGGGTTCCCCGACGCTGGCTGCTGCGCGACTTGGCGGCGCTTTCCTTCTCCGCTGCATACGAGGGCGCAACGAGGACCGACCAGTTTCGATTCCTGCGCCATTACACCGCTGGTTCGCCGGCTCGGGCGCTGCGTTCAGAACCGCGCTTCTGGCGCACCGTTGCGCAGAGGGCCGCGCGCCTTCAGGCAAAGGGCAAGAGGGACACTGCTGCGAGGGCCCGTAGGGGATGAAGGCGGTCCCGTCGCAGCGCATGCGCATGAGCGGCTCCTTCGTAGACCGCCTTCCAAGCCACCTGCTGGTCGCGCTCATCTTCACCATCCCCGTCACCACGGCCGGCAGCAACGTGCTCGCGGCATTTCTGCTCGTGGCCTGGCTTGTGCGCCGCCGATTTCGCGCCGATTGGCAGGAGCTTCGCGGCAATCCGGTGGCGCTGGCTGCGCTTGGGTTCTTCGGCCTGCACGTCGTTGGCCTGCTGTGGAGCGCTGATCTCGCGCAGGGACTTGCCGCCACACAGAAGGAGTGGAAGTTCCTCCTTTTGCCGGTGTTCCTGTTCAGCGCCCGCACGGGCCACGCCGGACGCTACGTTGGGGCGCTGCTCCTCAGCATGGCAGTTTGCGTCGCGGCCTCGTTCTGCATCCGGTTTGGCGTGCTCGAACCATGGGGCCGCGCGACGATCGACAACCCGGTGCCGTTCGGAACCCATGTGGTGTATGGCCCCTTGCTCGCATTCGCGATCTATTTGGCGGCCGAGCGACTGTTGTTTGGGCGCTTGCCGCCGGTCGCCAAGGCGGCCTTGGCGGTGCTGCTTGTGGCGATGGCGACGAACCTTTTCATGACCGCCGGCCGGGCCGGCCACGTGATGTTCTTCGGCGCTCTGGCACTCATCGGTTGGCAGCTCGTATCGAGCCTCCGCACCAGGCGCGGCGGACGCAAAAGGACGCGGACCGTCGCGTTCGTGACGGCCGCTGGAGCTGCGGCGGGCATTGCCGCGGCGGCGGTCTTGGTCGCATTCCTGACCAGCAGTGCCTTCCGGACAGGCGTGACGGATGCGGTGGCGGATGTGCATAGCTTCGATGTCGATCCGGCATCGCCGGTGGGAGAACGTATCGCCTATGCCGCCGCGGGCGTGGACGTGTTCCTCGAACACCCGCTGGCGGGCGTTGGCACGGGCGATCTCCCGCGGCAAATCGACAGGGCGCTGACGAGCCGCGGCCTCGACGTGCGGCGCCGCAACAACCCGCACAGCATGTATGTGATGGCGATGGTGCAGTTTGGAATCCTCGGCCTTGCGGCGCTCGGCTGGCTGTTCGTTGCGCAGCTGCGCGTGGCGTGGCGACGTGAGCATGGCAGCGCGCCGACATTGGCGCGCATTGGCGTGGCTATGCCGCTCCTCTATGCCCTGATCTGCTTCGCCGAGTCGTATCTCGCGGTGCATGCAACGGCGCTGCTGTTCGCGGCGTTCAGCGGTTTCCTCTACAAGCAGGGCGATGGCGGCGCGGTGGGCGATGCCGCACGCGGGCAGCCGGCGCCGGCGGCACCGACGTGATCGTCTTGGGCCTGTCCGGAGCTCTCGGGCACGACCCGTCGGCGGCGCTGCTCGTGGACGGCGAAATCGTCGCCGCAGCGGAGGAGGAGCGCTTCGTCGGCGACAAGCACGCCCGCGGACGCATGGCGGTGGAGGCGGCACGCTATTGCCTGCGTGAAGCCGGGCTCGATGCCAGCGCGGTGCAGGCCGTCGCGTTTCCCTATGCGCCGGTGTCCGCGTTCGACCGGGGCCGCTGGCACTACGCTCGCCGTCATTGGTATGCGCCGGATCGAGCCCTCGACGCCATTTTCAACGGCAACCGTCGCTTCCGCCGCAACCGGCGCCGGGCCATGGCGGCCGGCGAGGAGATCGGCATCGATTGGTCGTGCACCCGATTCCTGCCAGTCCGACACCATCTTGCGCACGCGGCGAGTGCCTATCACCTGGCTGGCTTCGACGGCGACGCAGCGATTCTCGGCGTCGATGGCAAGGGCGAGTACGCGACGACTTTCGTCGGTGTTGGGGAAGGTGCGCGCATTCGCACGATCAAGGAGTTCCACGACCCCGACTCGCTGGCCGGGGCCTACGGCGCGCTAACGCAATACCTCGGCTTCGAGATGCTCGACGGCGAGTTTCGCGTGATGGGCATGGCGCCATACGGCGACGCGTCATGGGTGGATTTCCGCCCCATGCTCGGCTGCCGCGACGGCAAGGTGATGGTGGACACGCGCCTCCTCAACACCGTCGGCTGGCGCCGCCATCGACATCGGGGCAAGGGACGCTACTTCGGCAAGGAGCTGGTGCGGCAACTGGGCCCGGTGCGCGAGGGGGACGCCGCCGACGAACCCTACGTCCACTACGCGGCAGCCATGCAGACGGCGTACGAAGAGGCCGTGCTGCACCTGATCGACCACTACCTCGCCGAGACGCTGGCGCGCACGCGGCGGCTGGCATTCGCCGGCGGCGGCGCACTCAACGTCAAGCTGAACCAACGCATCCTCGCGCGGGCTGACGTCGATGAGCTGTTCGTGCAGCCGGCGGCGGGAGACTCCGGCACGTCGCTCGGCGCGGCGGTCTTCGTCGCGATCGCGTCCGGCGACAACGTGCGCCCCATGCAGCACGCGTATCTCGGCCCGTCATTCACCACGGCTGACTGCCTCGCCGCCTTGGCCGGAACTTCCTTCACGGTGGAGCGCCTCGAAAACCCCGTCTGGCGGGCAGCGGAACTCGTGGCTGAGGGGCATCCCGTCGCCTGGTTTCAGGGGCGCATGGAGTTCGGCCCCCGCGCCCTCGGCGCCCGCAGCATCCTCGCCTCCCCGTCAACGACCGGGATAGCCGACCGCATCAACGCCGAAGTGAAGTTCCGCGAGCGCTGGCGGCCGTTCTGCCCGTCGCTGACCGCCGCCATCGCGCCGGAGGTGCTTGGCTCAGCGCATCCGGCCCCGTACATGACGATCACGTTCGACATCGCGGAGGGCTGGCGCAAGCGGATTGGGCAAGTGGTGCACGAAGACGGCACAGCGCGCCCGCAGGTAGTGGACCGCGACACCAACCCCCGCTACCACGCCCTCCTGGAACGCTTGGGCACGCTCACCAGCACGCCGGTCGTGCTCAACACGTCCCTTAACCTGCGCGGCGAACCCATCGCCTGCACCCCTGCCGACGCGGTGAGCCTGTTCTCCCGCTCGGGCCTCCAATATATGGTGATGGAAGACGTACTGGTGTCGAAACGAAGCGCATAGGCGTGCCGCCAAGCCAAATGCCCCTGTAGGGGCGGGGCTTGTCCCCGCCCGTCTTGAATTCAACACGAGGAACTCGTCGAAGCGAAGCAGTTCGCGCAAGCGAACTGCCAACGCGCCCGGTAGGGCGCGCCGGGACGGGACAAGCCCGTCCCCTACGAACTGCACAGGAACAGCGCTTGTGGCGCTTGCGGAAGCCGCCATTCGAACCCCTTCGCGGCCCTTGGAAGATGAACAAAGGGCGCGTCGGTTGGCCGATTGTCGGCGGTGCGTGTTACGATTTGCCGATGCCGCATCGACTGCCTTCCGGTTCCGCCGTTCATGTCCTTGTGGTGGGCGACATCATGCTGGATCGCTACCAATACGGCGAGACGACGCGGCTGTCGCAGGAGGCACCTGTTCCCGTGGTGCGGGTCGATTCCACCGAGGATCGCCCGGGCGGCGCGGCCAATGTGGCGCTCAATGTCGTTTCGCTCGGTGCCCGCTGTACCTTGGTGGGCGCGGTGGGCAATGACGATGCCGGCCGCACAATCACGCAGATGCTGAATGCGGCAGATATCGAGACAGACCTTGTCGTTATTGACGACTGGCCCACCGCGGTCAAGCAGCGAGTGGTAAGCAAGCACCAGCAGCTCCTGCGCACCGATTTCGAGGCGTCCACTCCCGCCGCAGCGGCGCGAGAGGTGGCGGAACGTGCCCAGCAGCACTTCCGCAAGGCGGATGCCCTCGTCGTCGAGGATTACGACAAGGGCGCCATCCGCGATCCACAGGCAATCGTTGACGCGGCCCGCCGGCGACGCATCCCGATCATCGCCGATCCCAAGTTCAAGCCCTTCGCCCAATACCGCGGCGTGTCGGTGCTGAAGCCCAACCGCCGCGAGTTCCGCAAGGCCGTCGGCTTCTGGCCCCGCGAATCCGACCTGCCGGCGCGCGCGCGGGCGCTGGTGGACTTCGCCGGCGTCGACGCCATGGTGGTCACCCGAGGCAGCGAGGGCATGACTCTGTTCGAGCCGGACGGTTCGCACCTGCACATTCCGGCGGTTCCGGTGGACGTCTATGACGAGACCGGCGCCGGCGACACCGTGGCGGCCACCCTCGGCATCGGCCTCGCGCTCGGCTGGTCGCGGCGCAAGAGCGCGCGCATCGCCAACGTTGCCGGCGGGATCGTCTGCACGAAGGTGGGAACCGCTGCGGTTACGCTGCCGGAGCTCAACTCGGCGCTCGCGTCCGAGGAACGCCCGGACCACGGCTACGTCTCGCGCCCGCAGTTGCTCGACGTGGTGGCGCGTGCCCGCAGTCGTGGTCAGCGCATCGTCTTCACCAACGGCTGCTTCGACATCCTCCACGCCGGCCATGTCGGCTACCTGGATGAGGCACGAAAGCTAGGCGACCGCTTGATCGTTGCCGTCAACGACGATGCCTCGGTTCGCCGCCTCAAGGGCGCAGGTCGGCCCGTCAACCGCCTCGAGCGGCGCACTCGTGTCCTCGAGGGCCTTTCCTCAGTGGACTGGGTGGTGGCGTTCGACGAAGACACCCCGGAGGCGCTGCTCGCCGAAGTGCGCCCGGACGTACTTGCCAAAGGCGGCGACTACACGGAAGAAGAGGTGGTTGGCGGCGACTTCGTGCGTACCTACGGCGGCGACGTGCGGGTCCTCAGCCTCATCGAAGACTGCTCCACCAGCGCCATCGTCGAGAGCATCCGCTCCGCCTGAGCTCGGCCCGCCACGTGCGCTTGGTTCGCAAGTCAGCCAGCGTTTGCGCCGTCGCGGAGAGAGTTCGCGTTCTCCACCAAGTGAATGGCGCTGGTCGTGCCGACCAGTATCGAGGCGACGCCCGGAACGGCCGCAATGGCGGGCAGGCCCTCAGGGTGGCGCAAGCCTCGCTCCAAGGGTTTCTTCACCAAAACGCCGGCGCCTTGGTGGGCTGCCGCTCGGACTAGGGGTTTCTCGTCGGAATAGCCGGCGTTGATCGTGCACATCAGCACGTCGGCGAAGGCAAGGGCGGCTTTGCCGTCTGCCGGGGTCTTGCCGGAGAAGCCGATGGCGCGGATGGTGCCCTCCTCGCGCAGGCGGGTCAGGGCGCGGATGGCGCCGGCGGCTTCGATGTCGCCCACATCGCGGCCGTCGCTGTGGATGGAGACGATGTCGAGGTGGTCGGTGGCGAGCCGCGTGAGGGAGCGCTCGACGCTTCGAAGCGTGTGGTCGGCGCTGCAGTCGAAGCGCGACTGGTTGCCGTCGAACTCCTCGCCCGCCTTGGTGGCGATGGTCCATGCGTCTCGTTGCCCGGCGAGGGCCGCGCCGAGGCGCGCTTCGCTCGTGCCGTAGGCGGGGGCGGTGTCGAGCAGGTTGATGCCGAGGGACTGGGCCATCGCGAGGAGGTCGGCGATGTCGTTGTCGCTCGGCAGCTCGAACGGTGATGCGTACGGGGCGCCGACCGTGCGACCGAATTTGACCGTGCCGAGGCCAAGGATGGACACCTCGATGCCAGTGCGGCCGAGCCGGCGTCGCGGCAGTTGCTTTAGGCCCACGGTCGCCGCGCTAGTTCGAGGGGCGCGCCTTGCCCCTGTTGGACGACGGTGCGCGCGGCGACTCGCGTGCCCTGTGGGGCGCTCCGTCCCGAGGGGGCATCGGATCGCGTCGGTACGACAGGCTTGAGACCCGCCACCTCGCGCAGGAAGAGGTCGCCCAGGCGTGGTGCCAGGGAGAGCTTGACCGGGAAGCAGAGCAGAGCATTGCCGCAGGTTGCGAGAAAGGCATCGTCGACTCGGCTTGCCGCGCTGCGACGGGGTTCGGCGCGAGCCACGTGCAACGCTCCGAACTGGGTGGAGCCCAGATCGACGTGGGGCAGAGCGCTTGCCAGCGTACGCTTGGCCGCTGCGACTTGGTCGTCTGCGCTGCGGGCAACGCCAGTGGTTGCGAGGTGACCGCCGAGGTAGAGGATCGTCTTGTTGCCGCCGTCGTGCGTGGTGACCGTCACGTCCGGTTCTGTGCCGAAAGCGCGCACGAGGCAATGGGCGAATGTGGGCGGGCTGTGTTCGACGACGGCCCACGCCTGGTGCAGGGCGCGCAGCATTGTCGCATCGGCGCCGAAGCCGAGCCGGGGCGCAAGGTCGGCATTGCCAGCCCCGGCGGCGAAGACGTAGCGCTCGGCGGTGACTGTGGTGGCGGCGAGGTCGATGCCGGCAACCCCCTTGTCACCGAGCCGCACCTTTTCTGGGTCGACCTTCGCGGGGAGTACGCAACCTTCGATGCCACGAACCAGCCGCGCAATCAGGCCATCCACGTCCACCACGAAGTCGGGGAGTCGCGTCCCGCCGGATTGCACGGGCGTGTTCGGTGCGCCGGCCAACAGCCGCAGCGCGGCGCGCTTGCGCAACTGTGCCCGGCGCGTGCAGGCGCGCAACTCGACATGTTCTGCCAGCACGCCGACGCCGCTGAGGTCGATGTCGCCGCTCCCGCCGACAGCATTTCCCGCAAGGCACCGCCGCCAGCGCGAAGGCATGGCTGCCAGATGATCTGGTGCGGCCTTTTTTGCCCTGCCGTGCAGGGAGTATTTCGCGCCCCCGTGGATGATCCCTTGCGACGCCATCGTCTGCTCGCCGCCCAACGGTTCCGGCGCGATCACCACGACGGAAAGACCCCGGTTACGGGCGAGACAGGCAAGCCACAACGACGCCACGCCACCTCCCACAAGGGCCACATCGACGTGAATCGCGGACTCGTTCACTGCCCCGTGCACCAGGCGTCGTCGCATGTCTGGCGCCCTGCTACACTGCCACCGATGCACGCTGCGTCAGCAATGCGCCCGCGGCTTCGCGCCGACACCGGCCACGCCTGATGTTCTTCTACAACCTTCTGCTCACCCTCGCCCTGCCTTGGATGTGGGGGCGGCTGTGGTGGAAGGCTCGCGCGGAACCGGAGTACGCCGCTCGGATGCCGGAGCGGTTCGGCATTCTGCCAAGCCATCTGCCGAAGAATGCCATTTGGTTCCATTGCGTGTCTGCCGGCGAGACCATCGGTGCCGCGCCGATGATCCGCGAATTGCATGGCCGTTTGCCGAATGTGCCGATTCTGGTCACCACCATGACGCCGGCCGGTGCTGCCAGAGCTGAAGCGTTGCTTGGCGATACGGTGGCGCATTGCCGTGCGCCTTACGACTTCCCGTGGGCGGTGGATCGCTGCCTGAAGCACTTGCGCCCGCGGGCGTTGGTGCTGGTGGAGACGGAGCTGTGGCCGAACCTGGTGGTGCGGACGGCGGCCAGCGTGCCGGTGTTCGTCATCAATGCCCGTCTATCGGCGCGCTCCCACGCTCGCTATG
>VXSY01000285.1:19860-30953 GCA_009837725.1 Gammaproteobacteria bacterium
ATGCCCGCGTGCCCCGCCTGATGCGCCGTGTCCTTGGCAATCTGAGCGCCGTGCTCTGCCAATACGAAGACAGTGCCGAGCGGTTTCGCGACCTGGGCCTGCCGGCGGCCCGCGCCCACGTTACCGGCAGCGTCAAGTTCGACATCGACTTGCCGCCGGTGTTCGCCAAGGATGCCGGTGTCTGGATCGCCGGCAGCACCCACCCGCCAGAGGAAGAAATCGTCCTCGACGCGCACCAACGGCTGCGGAGTCGATTCCCACACCTGCGCCTGTTGCTGGTGCCAAGGCACGTGACCCGGGCACCGGCGGTCCTGCGGATGGCAACCCGCCGCGGGCTGTGCGCTCGGCTCCAATCCAGCACCAGCGAAGAGCCAGCGGACGTGGTCGTGGGCGATGTGATGGGCACGCTGAGGGGGCTCTACGGCGCGGCCGATGTCGCGTTCCTGGGCGGCAGTCTCGACGCCACGGGCGGTCACAACCCCATCGAGGCGGCAGTGCATGGCCGCCCGATGGTGATGGGACCGCAACGCCGCAACTTCGAGGAGGTATGCCGACGCTTCGAGGAAGCGGGCTGCTTGCACCTAGCCCGCAATGCGGAAGGACTAGCAGATGCCGTGGCCGAACGCATCGCAAACCCCGAGCGCCGTCAACGCGAGGGCGCCGCGGCACGGCAGGTGGTGATGGACAACGCCGGCGCGACCCGCCGCACGGTGGATGCGCTCTGTGGGTGGTTGACCGCAGCAGACGCTCGAACGGGCCCCGTGTTCGAGGCACCGTAGCAGTTTTTGCGCGAGCGAAAACTGCCAGAGCGCCGCGAAGCGGCGCTAGTTCAGGCGCACGATTTCCTTGTTCGAGTCGGCGTAGCCGTTGACGTCACTGAGGTCGGCCTCTTCGAGCACGCCGGCGGCTTGCTTGAGCTGGAGCAGGTTGAGGACGTAGTTGTAGCGCGAATCGGCATAGTCGAATTGCGAGCTGAACAGGCGGTTTTGCGCCTGCAGCACTTCGACGATGTTGCGGGTGCCGACTTCGTAGCCGGTCTCGGTGGCTTCGAGTGCCGATTGCGCCGAGCGAATGGCCTTTAGGCGGGCCTCCACGCGCGCCACGTCGGTTTGCACGGCGCGGAAGAAGCTGCGCGTGTCTCGCGTGACGGTGAGTTCCTGTTGGATGAGTTGCTGCCGCGCCGCCGCCACTTGATGGCGCGCCTGGCGGAAGCGGGAGTGGGTGGCGCCGCCGGCGAAGAGCGGCACGCTGAGGTTGAGTCGATAGGCGGTGCTGTTGGTGTCGAGGTCCTGGGGCGTGCCGAAGAAGGTCCGGTCGGAGGTGCTGGCGTTGTAGGACACGCTGGCGTCAACCGTCGGCAGGTGTCCTGCCAGCCGCGCGCGCAGGTTGCGCTCTGCCGAGGTGAGTCCGGCTTGCGCCGAGCGGATCTGGAAGTTGGTTGCGAGCGCCGTCTCCACCCATTGCTCTTCGTTCGTCGGCGCGGGATCGACAATGGGCAGTTCGTCGGCGAGGTCGAGCACGGACTCATAGGCAACGCCGGTTAGCGTGCGGAGCCACTCGAAGAAGATGTCGTGATCGCCTTCGGCTAGGATGCGGTTGCCGATCGCGGCGTCGAGCGCCGCTTGCGAATCGAGCACGTCGGTGATGGCCACGAGACCCACGTCGAAGCGTTGCTGCACCTGTTCAAGCTGCCGCCTGGCCGCATCCTCGGCGGCGCGGGTGGAGACGAGCAGCGCATGAACCCGCAGCACGGCGAGATATGTCTGCGCAACCCGGGTGATGAGGTTCTGCTCGGCATTGGCGAAATCCCATTCGGCGCGAGTTGCCCCGGCGCGAGCGCTGAAGTAGTCGAACCAGCGCGACGCATCCACCAACGTCTGGTTCAGCGACACCGAATAGCCGTCCGATGCCGATTCCTGCTCGCGGGTGACGATCTGGAAGGTCTCGAAGTCCACCGTTTGCGACTCGCCGGAGCTTCGGTTGACATTGGAGCCGGCGTTCACGTTGGGCAAGAGTCCGGCTCGTGCTTGCGGCACGTTCTCGCGTTGCGCCAGGTAGTTCGCCCGGGCGGCGCCGACGACTGGATCGTTCGCCTTCGCGTCGGCATAGACCTCGGCGAGGTCCGCCGCCACGAGTGGACGGGCGACCAGTGCCAGCAGGAGCACCAGCGGGGCGACATGCATGCGGCTCGGTTTCATCTTTGACTGTTCCCTTTCTGTTCCTTCAGTTGGCCAGGCGTGCTCCCCCGCGCTTTGCCACCCCCCGGCGCAAGCGTGCGGAGCATAGCAGGCACCCGCCTCATGGCTAACCGTTCGCTGGTGCCCCGGTCTGGCCTCCAGCCCCACCAAGCAGGAACGTCGCAGCCAAGCCTGATTCGGTTACCTCCCATTGAGGTCGGCATGGCTGGGCCGAGGACGAACCGGTGCGCAGCGAACGCGAAGTGCCCCGGGGCGGCCTTGGGCGCTTCCTTGTCTAACGAGCGTGCGTTTAGAATCCGTCGCGTACAGCGGAAGGGTTCCGGCGTGAAGCCACGGCGCTACAACATCGACCTCGCCTCCCATCTTGCGGAATGCGATGCGAACTACCGACGCCTGATGGCGCTCGCGCCTTGGCTTCCGGACGGCGACGACGAAGGCGCTGTGCGGGTGGTGCTCGGCGATGGGGTGCCGGATGTGCTCATCGAAGTGATCGAGCAAAGCCGCCACACCTCCGTGCTTGCCATGCGCCAGCAGTGGTCTGACCAGAGCGGCGAATCGCCGCACGACACCTGCATCAAGGTGCGTGTCTATCACGATGCCAAGTCCGCCGAGGTGATCGAGTTTCACCGCGAGCGCGGGTTCCACGCCGTGTACGACTATCCCAATCGCCGAATGCGGCAGCGCGACGAGAAGGCCCAGATCAATCGATTCCTGAGCGAGTTCTTGTCGATCTGCTTGCGGCATGGCGTCCGGCGTCCGGCGCCGGCGGTGGTGGGGTCTTAACGCGTGCCCGAGGTTGCGCGCCCTGCCGGGCGCGCCCTCGCACCGAAGTTGCGAGCACACCTATGAGCGAGACGGCCCACCCATCAACTGCGGCAGGCGGCTTCAACGTATTGCAGGTGACGGACTGCCACTTGTTCGCCTCGCCCGAGCGACAACTGCGCGACATGCGCACCCTCGACACACTGAGCGCCGTGCTAGGCCAGGCCGCGGACGAGGCTGTGCCCGACGCCATTCTCGCCACCGGCGACATCGCCCAAGAGCCCCATCCGGAAACCTATGCGACATTTCTTGCCGCGGTGCGGGCGCATTTCGACGCGCCGCTGTTGTGTGTGCCGGGCAACCACGACAGCGAGCCCCTGCTCTCGTCCTCGCTTCCCGTCGAGCCATTGACGCTCGCCAACGACGAAGGCGCGAGCCCCGGCGCCGAAGCGCCCGACGGCTGGCGGCTCGTCGGCATCGACACCCACATCGAGGGCGAGACCGGAGGCCGCACCGGCAGCGCAGTCCGCGCTCGCTTGGCGCAGGACATCAGCGCGGCGGACGAACACGTACTGGTCGCTGGGCACCACGCGCCGCTCCGCATCGGCACGGACTGGCTTGACGTGCATCGCATCGAGGACGGCGACGAGCTGCTCGCATGCCTCGGCACGCAAGGCGCGAGTGGCAACTCCGTGCGCGCCTATGTCTTCGGCCATGTGCATCAAGCGGTGGACATGGAGCGCGGATCATTGCGACTGTTGGCGTCGCCTTCCACGTGCTTCCAGTTCACGCCGAACAGCGCCGGGTTCGGCATCGACGACAAACCGCCGGGCTATCGCTGGCTGTCCCTGCACGCGGACGGTTCGCTGACGACGGAGGTGCGTTGGTTGCGGGACAAACTGCCGCCTACCACGCAGCAGAGCCCCGGACGGTGAGCGCAGGCAGATACTCGGCAGAGTCGATCCAAGTCCTCTCCGGGCTGGAGCCGGTGCGCCGGCGGCCCGGCATGTACACCGACACCACCCGCCCCAACCATCTCGTGCAAGAGGTGGTGGACAACAGCGTCGATGAAGTGCTTGCCGGCTTCGGTCGCCGCATCGATGTCGTTGTCGGCGCCGATGGCACCGTGGATGTCGCCGACGACGGCCGCGGGATGCCGGTAGACGTGCATCCGGAGCACGGCCTCACCGGCGTCGAACTGATCCTCACCCGCCTCCACGCCGGCGGCAAGTTCGACGGCGAGAACTATGCCTTTGCCGGCGGTCTGCACGGCGTCGGCGTGTCGGTGGTGAACGCGCTGTCGTCGTGGCTGGAAGTGGAGGTGAAGCGCGGCGGCACCTGCTATCGGCAACGCTACGAGGGCGGCGCACCGACCACGAAACTCGAAGAGGTGCACAGCGTCAATCGCCGCGACACCGGCACGCGGGTGCGCTTTCTGCCGGACTCTTCGTACTTCGACTCGAACCGGCTGGCAATCGGCCGCCTCAAGCATCTGTTGCGCGCCAAGGCGGTGCTCTGCCCGGGCCTCACCGTCACCCTCACCGATGGCACAGACGGCGAGGCCAGCACCGAAACCTGGCAATACAACGACGGCCTCGCCGGTTACCTGCGCCAAGCCCTTGGCGAATGCGAAGCGGTGCCGGCTGAGCCCTTCACCTGCAGCGCCGAGGGCAACCACGAAGCGGTTGATTGGGCCCTGCAGTGGGTCACCGACGGCGGCGAGGTGGTGGGCGAGAGCTATGTCAACCTCATTCCGACGCCCTTGGGTGGCACCCACATCAACGGCCTGCGCAGCGGCTTGCTGGAGGCGCTGCGGGAGTTCTGCGAGTTCCGCGACCTCGTGCCGCGCGGTGTGCGCGTCGTCGGCGACGACCTGTGGGAGCAATGTGCGCACGTCCTTTCCGCCAAGACCGCCGAACCGCAGTTCAGCGGCCAGACCAAGGAGCGGCTGTCGTCGCGCCAATGCGCGGTGTTCGTCTCCGGCATTGCCAAGGACGCCTTCAGCATCTGGCTGAATGAGCACCCCCAGGACGGCGAACGCCTCGCCGAACTCGCCATCGCCAACGCCCAGCGTCGGGTGCAGGCGAGCCGCAAGGTGGCCCGCCGCAAGGTCACGACCGGCCCGGCCCTGCCGGGCAAGCTAGCCGACTGCGCCTCGCAAGATGCCGAGCGAGCCGAGCTCTTTCTGGTGGAAGGGGAATCCGCAGGTGGCTCCGCGCGCGGCGCGCGGGACCGCGAGTTCCAGGCAGTGATGCCGCTGCGTGGCAAGATCCTCAACACTTGGGAGGTGGACGGCGGCGAAGTTCTGGCATCGCAGGAAGTCCACGACATCGCCCTCGCCGTCGGCGTCGATCCGGGCGCGACGGACCTCTCGGGCCTGCGCTACGGCAAGGTCTGCATCCTCGCCGACGCCGATTCCGACGGCGCCCACATCGCGACGCTCTTGTGCGCGCTGTTCCTGCGCCACTTCCGCCCGCTGGTGGAGGCGGGGCACATTTACGTCGCAATGCCGCCGCTGTATCGCATCGACCTCGGCAAGGAAGTGCACTACGCCTTGGATGAGGCGGAGAAAGAGGGCGTCCTCGAACGCATCCAGGCGGAGAAGAAGCGCGGCACACCGGTGGTGCAGCGCTTCAAGGGCCTCGGCGAGATGAACCCGCCGCAACTGCGAGAAACGACCATGGCGCCGGACACGCGCCGGCTCGTGCAGCTAGGCATCGATTCCGAAGCGGAGACGGTGGAAATCATGGACATGATGCTTGCGCGCAAGCGCGCCGCCGACCGCCGAGTGTGGCTCGAAGCCAAGGGCGACTTGGCTCTCGCGTAGGAGGGGTTTCGTAAAGGGGATCGGCATGGAAGCGGAAACGGAACTCGCCGGCGAAACCGAACGACTGCCGCTCAGGGCCTACACCGAGCGGGCCTATCTCGACTATTCCATGTATGTCATCAACGACCGTGCCCTGCCGCACGTGGGGGACGGTCTGAAGCCGGTGCAACGGCGCATCATCTATGCGATGTCGCAGCTCGGCCTTTCCGCCGCCGCCAAGTACAGCAAGTCTGCCCGCACCGTGGGCGAGACTCTCGGCAAATACCATCCCCACGGCGATGCCGCCTGCTACGAGGCGATGGTGCTGATGGCGCAGCCGTTCTCGTATCGTTATCCGCTCATCGACGGGCAGGGCAACTGGGGTGCGCCGGACGACCCGAAGTCGTTCGCCGCGATGCGCTACACCGAGTCGCGGCTTGCGGCGTTCGCGGAGTTGCTGCTCGCCGAAGTGGGTCAGGGAACCGTGGACCTCGCGCCCAACTTCGATGGCGCCATGCAGGAGCCGGTGCTGCTGCCGGCGCGGGTGCCGCTCGTGCTTTTGAACGGCGGCACAGGCATTGCGGTGGGCATGGCCACGGACATCCCGCCCCACAACATGCGCGAGGTGGTGGCGGCATGTATCCACTTGCTGGAGCATCCGAGGGCCACGGTGGACGACCTGCTCGAACACGTCCACGGCCCGGACTTTCCCACCGGCGCCACCATCACCACTCCCCCGGAACAGTTGCGCGAGGCGTATCAGACCGGCCGCGGTTCCGTGCGGGCGCGGGCGCAGTACACGCGTGAGAACGGCGACGTGGTGATCCATGCGCTGCCCTATCAGGTCTCGCCGTCGAAGGTGCTCGAACAGATCGCCGGGCAGATGCAGGCGCGCAAGCTGCCGATGCTGGCCGACTTGCGCGACGAATCCGACCACGAGAATCCCATGCGCCTGGTGCTGATGCCGCGCTCGAATCGGGTGGATGTCGAACGGCTTATGAGCCACCTGTTCGCCACCACCGACCTCGAGCGCAGCTATCGGTTCAACTTCAACGTCATCGCCCTCGATCGCCGCCCCCGGGTGATGAACCTCAAGGAGCTTCTCGGCGAGTGGTTGGCGTTTCGCCTGGACACCGTGCGCCGCCGCATTGAGCACGCCCTGGCGCGCATTCGCGAGCGCCTGCATGTGGTGGATGGCCTGCTGCTCGCCCACGCCAATCTCGACGAGGTGATCCGCATCGTGCGGGAAGAGGAACGCCCTCGCGCCGAGTTGATGCAGCGGTTCGACCTCTCGGAAGTCCAGGCAACCGCCATCCTCGACCTGCGTCTGCGTCAGCTTGCCCGGTTGGAGGAGTCGCGCCTGCTCGCGGAGAAGGAAGAGCTCGAAGGCGAGGCGACTGATCTTGAGACCACGCTCGGCTCGGAACGCCGCATGAAGACCCTCGTCAAGCGCGAACTTAAGGAGGATGCGGGCAAGTTCGGCGACGACCGACGCTCCGTTATCGACGTTGTGCCCGAAGCGCGCGGGTTCACGGAAGAGGATCTCATCGTCAGCGAGCCGGTGACCGTCATCCTCTCCGAGAAGGGCTGGGTGCGCTCCGCCAAGGGCCACGAGGTGGACCCCGCCACGCTCTCCCACCGCACCGGCGACAGCCTTGGCGCCTACCAACGCGGGCGCAGCAACGACACCTGCATCTTCTTCGACTCGACGGGCCGTGCCTATCAGGTGCCGCCGCACACGCTGCCGTCCGCACGCGGCCAGGGGGAGCCGCTAACGGGTCGCCTGAATCCGCCCACCGGCGCGCGCTTCGTGGGTCTGGCCCTTGGCGATGTGGATGTGCGGGTGCTGCTCGCCACGGACGCCGGCTATGGCTTCATCACCCGCATCGGCAACGGCCAGACGCGCAATCGAGCCGGCAAGGCCATGCTCAATGTCCCAAACGACGGCACTGCGCTCAGGCCCCTGACGCTAACCGACCACGACCGCCTCGCCGTGGTGACCACTACCGGTCGCTTGCTGGTGTTCGGGCTCGACAGCTTGCCCGAACTCGCCCGCGGCAAGGGCAACCGCCTTATCGGGCTCGGCCGCGGCGACAACGCCGGCCGCGTGGTGGATGTCGCCGCCCTGACGCCGCGAGCTCGCCTCGTCGTCTTCGCCGGCGAGCGCCACTTGACGCTGAAGGCGTCGGGCCTCGAAGCCTATGCCGGCGAGCGGGCCCGTATGGGCAAGCTGCTGCCCCGCGGCTTCCGCCGGGTGGACGGGCTCGGAACCTCCGATTGAGGGTTGAGCCGTTGCGCCGATAGGGCTCAAGCCGGCACCGGTCTCTGCGCCGCTTTAACCTGCTCATCAAGCACCGTCCGGTACGCACCGGCGGCGCCGCGGACGATTCGGCAAGGCGCAAGCGTGACAGACAGCGTCTGCGTCGCCACCGTGTCCAAGGGTGCCAGCTCCAGCCGTTCCGGTCGCTCGATGGCGCGATGGGCAGCGTTACCGATCGCCAATTCGCCGGAAGGTGCAAGTGCCGAGAGCAGGATCGCGTCGCGCGTTTGCGCCGCTTCCGCGAGTTCTTCGGCACCCGCGTACCACGGTGCCACCGAAAGCCCGTAGCGGAACACCGGCGCCTCCCGCCCACCGCCGGCGCGTCGCCGCATGGCCTCGAACAAGCCCTGCGTGAGCAAGGCGCCGCACACGGCTTCAAAGGCGCGATCCGGTTGTCCCGAGTCGTCGAACGCCAGCAGGATGCCCGCTTCCGCGTGCTCCAAGGCACGACCACCGTAGAGTCCCACAACGCGCTCGGCGATCTTCAATCCCTCGTCGAGCACGGCGGCGCGGCGCTCGTAGGAGAGCACCGTGCGGTTGAACAGGTTCACCACCAACAGAAAGGAGCCGATGGGCGGCGGCGCTTGTCTCTGCTTGCCTTCGCGCGCGAGCACGTAGCAAATCGGCAGGGTGAAAAAAAAGGCGGCGAGCCACGCCGGCCAACTGGCCGCCACCGCGTCCGCCAGCGAAGGCCGGAACCGGGCCGGGTCCAGCACCACCCGCACATGACCGGCGACGGTGTCCTCCACCGTGATCGCCCCGACCCATGCCTGCCCGTCTTCGCTCACCCCGGTGTTGCCTGCGGCGGCGAGCAGGCGGTCGTCCACCGAGTGGATCGTGATGCGGCGTACTTCGTCGAAGGCGGCCATGCGATTGGCAAGGGTGCCGAGACCGATGCCGTCCCGCTGCAGAAGCGGCTCAGCGGCGAGCAATGCCACTTGCCGCGACATCGTCTCGCCAAAGCGCGCCAGTTCCCCTTGGCTCTGCAACGAACCCAAATGCCAAGCGATCGTGGCCGCGGCCCCTGCCAAGACGAAGCCCAGCACGCCCGCAAGCACAGCCTGCACGGGTGGTGTCGTGCCGAGTCGCAGCACCGTCGCCAATGACGCCAAGGTGGAGATTGGGAGACCCTCCCGAAGCCAACTGCAAAGTATAAATCTGCGGCAGTAGCCGTTTGGGCTCCCCCTTCAGAGGCACCCTCTTGCGGACGGTGGGCACCGAGAGGGAAGGGCATCTTGCCTTCCGTGAGAGCTTCGTCAGGTAAGCTAGTTCCATGAGCTTCCCCGACGTTCGCATGAGGCGCAATCGCAAGAGCGACTTTGCCCGCCGGCTGGTGCGCGAGACCACCCTGACCGTGGACGATCTCATCTATCCGATGTTCGTGGTGGAAGGCACATCGGCACGCCAGCCGGTGGAGTCGATGCCCGGCATCGAACGGCTCAGCATCGATGAGCTCGTGGAGGACGCGAGGCAGTGCGTCGATCTCGGCATCCCGGCGGTGGCGGTGTTTCCGCATGTCGATGACGCTCTGCGCACGCCGGACGGGATGGAAGCGGTGAATGCCGACGGCTTGGTTCCGCGCGCCGTGGCTGCGGTCAAGGCAGCGTGCCCGGAGCTCGGCGTGATCACCGACGCGGCGCTGGACCCTTACACCAGCCACGGCCACGACGGGGTGCTCGATGAACGCCACTATGTGCTGAACGACCGCACGGTCGAGATTCTCGTGCAGCAAGCGTTGGTGTGCGCCGAAGCGGGGGCGGACATGATCGCGCCCTCGGACATGATGGACGGCCGCGTCGGCGCCATCCGCGACGCGCTCGAGGAGGCAGGCTTCGTCAACACCCAGATCCTTGCCTACTCCGCCAAGTACGCCTCCGGCTTCTACGGCCCCTTTCGCGATGCCGTCGGCTCCGCCGCCACCCTCGGCAAGGGCGACAAGATGACCTACCAGATGGATCCCGCCAACGCCGACGAGGCACTGCGCGAGATTGCTCTCGACCTAGAGGAGGGAGCCGACATGGTGATGGTGAAGCCGGGGATGCCGTATCTCGACATCGTCACCCGCGTCAAGGAAGCCTTTGGCGCACCCACCTTCGTCTATCAGGTGAGCGGCGAGTACTCCATGCTCATGGCGGCCATCGAACGCGGCTGGCTCGAAGAGCGCACGATCGTTGAAGCGCTCACCTGCATTCGTCGCGCCGGCGCCGACGCCATCCTCACCTATTTCGCCAAGCGCATCGCGCCTTCGCTCGGGCGTTGATCTACAATCGTCTGGTTCACTTCCAAGGGGCGGCGCGCGCTTAGGCGCCCGCCCATCGACGCCGAAGGCAGGAGAGTCCATGTCCGCAAACATCGAACACGTCACCGACGATAGCTGGGAAGACAAGGTGCTCGGCGCCGACAAGCCGGTGCTCGTCGACTACTGGGCCGAATGGTGCGGCCCCTGCAAGATGATCGCCCCGATCCTGGAGGAGATCGCCGACGAGTATTCCGGCCGCCTGCAGGTGTGCAAGCTCGACATCGACTCCAACATGCAAACGCCGCCCAAGTACGGCATTCGCGGCATCCCGACGCTGATGCTGTTCAAGAACGGCGAAGTGGAAGCCACCAAGGTCGGCGCCCTGTCGAAGTCGCAACTCGCCGCATTCCTCGACAGCAACATCTGAAGCGTCCGAAGCCACGCGCCTCGGCCTTACTTGGGGTGGCGTCACGCCCTCCATCGCGCCGCGAGGCGCGCTTCCTGGATAGGAGCTAACGCGATGGTCGGGTCGTTGATTAGCCCGTTTGTCGCGATCGATAGGTCGGCTTGGGCTGGGACAAGAAGCGTTGTCCGAAGGCAACGGCTCTTGTGGCGCTAGTGTGGCGTCCCAGAAACACGTAACCCTTCGAGCTGGACGTTGGCTGGTGCACCAATGTCGGAGAAAGCGAGGATGTGCCGCCTGGGACTCGCCCCCGAAAGGTCGTTGAGTGCCTGCATTTGGCATCCCGAAGTACCACGAACTTGTGG
>VXSY01000278.1 GCA_009837725.1 Gammaproteobacteria bacterium
AAAGGGGACATTTCTGCTTTGGAGAAAAGGGGACATTTCTGCTTTGGATTGACACACTCGAGAGTTTTTGTTGCCAATGGCGCGGGCCGCGCCTACAATGCCGCGCCCCCGAAAATGAGGCCGGTTCGGGGTGGTGTTGAGTAAGTGGGCCGTTGGTCGGAGAGTGCATGGCAACCATTAGTCAGTTGGTGCGGAAGCCGCGCAAGCGGCGCGTGGCGAAGAACATGGTGCCGGCGTTGCAGAAGTCGCCGCAGAAGCGGGGCGTTTGCACGCGGGTCTATACGACCACGCCGAAGAAGCCGAATTCGGCGCTGCGCAAGGTCTGCCGGGTGCGGCTCACCAACGGGTACGAGGTGAACTCGTACATCGGCGGTGAGGGGCACAACCTGCAGGAGCACTCGGTGGTGCTGATTCGCGGCGGGCGGGTGAAGGACTTGCCTGGCGTGCGCTACCACACCATTCGCGGCACCCTCGACACCTCGGGGGTGGCGGATCGTCGGCAGCGACGGTCGAAATATGGGGCCAAGAAGCCGAAGTAGGTCCGACTAGGGCAAAGGCCCAGCAAGAGTAAGGCCGCCCGCGGCGCCGCCTGCATTAGAGGGAGCGGTGCCCGTCGCCCCAGTGGGGCGATTCGTCGTCCGGTGAGGCGACGCGAACGCAAGGCGTTCGGCTGTGGCGGGGGAACCTGAAGAACCAAGGAGCAATCCATGCCGAGACGCAGAGTCGTCGCCAAGCGGGAAATCCTGCCGGATCCCAAGTACGCCAACCAGACGGTGGCGAAGTTCATCAACCATGTGATGGTCAGCGGCAAGAAGTCGGTGGCGGAGCGCATCGTCTATGGCGCGCTGACGCAGATCGAGTCGCGTGAGCGCAAGGACCCCGTGGGGGTGTTCGAGAAGGCGCTCGAGTCGGTGGCGCCGTTCGTCGAGGTGAAGTCGAGGCGAGTCGGTGGCGCCACCTACCAGGTGCCGGTGGAGGTGCGGCCTTCGCGGCGCGAGGCGCTGGCCATGCGCTGGCTCGTGGACAGCGCCCGCAGCCGGGGCGAGAAGTCCATGGCGGCGCGGCTGGCTGGTGAACTGGCGGATGCGGCCGAGGGGCGCGGTGCGGCGGTGCGCAAGCGCGAAGACACCCACCGCATGGCGGAAGCGAACCGGGCGTTCTCGCACTACCGCTACTGAGGGCCGAACGCGGATTGCCGCGGCTCAAGCGCCCCGGCGGCTTCGGTTCAACGACGTTTCATCGGACATTCCCTTCAGTGCCGGAAGGAGGTTCCGGCGCATCCAAGCGAGGAGTTACGGACATGGCGCGCAGCACTCCCATCGGTCGGTATCGCAACATCGGCATCGTTGCCCATGTGGACGCCGGCAAGACCACCACCACCGAGCGCGTCCTGTTCTACACGGGGCTGTCGCACAAGATCGGCGAGGTGCACGACGGCGCGGCGGTGATGGACTGGATGGAGCAGGAACAGGAGCGCGGCATCACCATCACGTCCGCCGCCACCACCTGCTTCTGGGCTGGCATGAACCAGCAATACGAGCAGCATCGCGTCAACATCATCGACACCCCTGGCCACGTGGATTTCACCATCGAGGTGGAGCGCTCGCTGCGGGTGCTCGACGGTGCCGTGGTGGTGTTCTGCGGCACCGCTGGCGTCGAGCCGCAGTCGGAGACGGTGTGGCGCCAGGCGAATCGCTACGAGGTGCCGCGCATCGTCTTCGTCAACAAGATGGACCGTGCCGGCGCGGACTTCCTGCGCGTGGTGGAACAGATCAAGGATCGGCTCGGCTCGACGCCGGTGCCGGTGCAATTGGCCATCGGTGCGGAGGAGAACTTCCGCGGCGTCGTGGACCTGGTGCGGCGCAAGGCCATCATCTGGAGCGAGGACGACCAGGGCCTCACCTACGATCTCGAAGACATCCCGGCAGACATGGAAGCCGAAGTCGACCAGTGGCGCGAGCAGATGATGGAGTGTGCCGCCGAGGCCACCGAGGAGCTGATGGACAAATACCTCGAAGAGGGCGAACTCAACGAGGACGAAATCCGCGAAGGGCTCCGGGTGCGCACGCTCGCCAACGAGATCGTGCCGGCGCTGTGCGGCAGCGCCTTCAAGAACAAGGGCGTGCAGGCGATGCTGGACGCCGTCATCGACTACATGCCGGCGCCCACAGAGGTGAAGGCCATCGAGGGGGTGCTCGACGACGGCGAGACCGCTGCCACGCGCGAGTCCGACGACGAAGAGCCTTTCTCCGCGCTCGCCTTCAAGATCGCCACCGACCCGTTTGTGGGGACCCTCACCTTTTTTCGGGTGTATTCGGGCGTGCTGACTTCCGGCGATCAGGTATTCAATTCGGTGCGGTCGCGGCGCGAACGGATCGGCCGGATGGTGCAGATGCACTCCAACAGCCGCAACGAGATCAAGGAGGTGCGTGCTGGCGACATCGCCGCCGCCATTGGCCTCAAGGACACCGCCACGGGCGACACCCTGTGCGATCGGGACGACGCCATCGTGCTCGAACGCATGGAGTTCCCGGAGCCGGTGATCTCGGTGGCGGTGGAGCCCCGTTCGGTGGCGGATCAGGAAAAGATGTCCACTGCGCTCGGCAAGCTGGCGCAGGAGGATCCGTCGTTCCGCGTGGAAACGGATGAAGAGTCCGGCCAGACCATCATCTCCGGCATGGGCGAGCTGCACCTCGACATCATCGTCGATCGCATGAAGCGGGAGTTCTCCGTGGAGGCGAACATCGGCAAGCCGCAGGTGGCGTATCGGGAGACCATCCGCAAGAGCGTCGAGGCGGAAGGCAAGTACGTGCGCCAGACCGGCGGTCGGGGGCAATACGGCCACGTCTGGGTGCGGCTCGAACCGAACGTTGCGGAGGAGGAAACCTCCACCTTCGAGTTCGTCGACGAGATCGTCGGCGGCGTGGTGCCGCGCGAATACATCCCGGCGGTGAGCAAGGGCCTGCAGGAGCAGATGGAAAACGGCGTCATCGCTGGCTATCCGCTCATCAATGTGCGGGCAACGCTCTACGACGGCTCGTTCCACGAGGTGGATTCGAGCGAGATGGCGTTCAAGATCGCCGGCTCCATGGCCATGCGCGACGGCGCGCTGAAGGCCAACCCGGTGCTGCTCGAACCCATCATGTCGGTGGAGGTGGTGACGCCGGAGGACTACATGGGCGACGTGGTGGGGGACCTGAACCGTCGCCGCGGCATGATCGAGGGGCTCGACGAGAACCCGGCCGGGAAGATCGTCCGCGCCGCCGTGCCGCTCGCAGAGATGTTCGGTTATTCGACAGACTTGCGCTCCGCCACCCAGGGGCGCGCGACCTACACGATGGAGTTCGCCCGCTACGCAGAGGTGCCGGACAACATCGCCGAAGGCGTGGCTCGGCGCGCCTGATCCACAATCCGCCGCCGTCTCGGCAGACCCGAGCGGCGGCAATTTCTGAAGGGCCGCCAACTGCGCTCCACCGAACGGGGCGCTTGCACTTTGAGGAGAGAAGGACGATGGCGAAGGAACGATTCGAGCGGACGAAGCCGCACGTGAACGTGGGCACGATCGGCCACGTGGACCACGGCAAGACGACCTTGACGGCGGCGCTGACGAAGGTGTGCGCGTCGCGTCAGGGCGGCGGCGAGGTGAAGGAGTTCGACCAGATCGACAACGCGCCGGAGGAGCGGGAGC
>VXSY01000030.1 GCA_009837725.1 Gammaproteobacteria bacterium
AGCAGGAATTCCTGCAGGTGGATACCTCGAACATCCTGTTCATCTGCGGCGGCGCCTTCGCCGGGCTCGACAAGGTGATCCAGAACCGCACCTCCAAGAGCGGCATCGGCTTCTCGGCCGACATCTCTGGCGAAGCGGACCGCGCCAAGATCGGCGAAACCCTGCGCGGCGTGGAACCGGAAGACCTCATCAAGTACGGCCTGATTCCGGAGTTCGTCGGCCGCTTGCCAGTGGTGGCAACTCTCGAGGAACTCGACAGCGAAGCCCTGATGCAGATCCTGACCGAGCCGCGCAACTCCCTCACCCGGCAGTACACCAAGCTCTTCGAGATGGAGGGTGTCGAGGTCGTGTTCCGCGACGACGCCCTGCAGGCCGTGGCGCGCAAGGCCATGGAGCGCAAGACCGGCGCCCGGGGCCTGCGCTCCATCCTCGAAGGCGTCCTGCTCGACACCATGTACGACCTGCCGACACAGCAGTCGGTGAGCAAGGTGGTAGTGGACGAGTGCGTTATCGAAGGGCGGCGCCCGCCCATGGTCATTCCGAGCATGGACGAGAAGGTCGCCGGCGCCGAAGGCTGACCGGCAGGGAGCCTTCGGCTTTGGGGAGCGTGAGGGGCCTGCCCTCGCTAGAGGAGGAGCAACGCACGCCATGAGCGAGGAACAGGGCAAGCCGACGCGCATTCCAAGCATCCCCGTCCTGCCGCTCAAGGACATGGTGGTCTTCCCCCACGGCGTGCAGCCGCTGTTCGTCGGCACCGGGCGCTCGATCCGTGCGCTTGAGGCCGCCGCCAGCGGCGATGGTGAGCGCCGCATCCTGCTGCTTGCCAAGCGTAACGGCGAGGCGGCGGCGCCAACCCGCGAGGATGTCTTCGACGTCGGCGTCGTCGGCCTCGTGCTGCAAATGCTGACGCTGCCGGACGGTATGGTGAAGGTGCTCGTCGAGGGCCAGGCGCGGGCCAAGCTCGAGACATTCGACGCCACCGGCGAGCACACCCTCGCGCACGTAGAGGTGTGGCACGAGCCCATGCTGCCGGACGAGCAGGCGGACGCTCTCGTCGGCGAAGCCAAGTCTGTCTTCGAGCGCTACTGCAAATCGACCAAGGTGGCGGAGGACGTGGTCGCCGCGGTCACGAGCCTCGACGATCCCGGTCGCCTGCTCGACACCCTTGCCGGGCAACTGCCGCTCGATTTGTCGCAGCGCCAGCAAGTGCTCGAAACCCTCGATCTGCACGCCCGCCTTAAGGCCGTGTCCGACTTCCTCGGCACTCGCATCGAGGCTGGCGATGTCAAGCGCGACATCCGCCGCCGCGTCAAGGGACAGATGGAGAAGAGCCAGCGCGAGTACTACCTGAATGAGCAGATGAAAGCCATTCAAAAGGAGCTCGGTGGCGGCGAGTCGGCGAGCAGCGACGCCGACGAAATGGCAGAGCGCATCGAGGCCGCCGGCATGACCCGCGAGGCGAAGGAAAAGGCCGAGACCGAACTCGGCAAGCTCAAGCTGATGCCGCCGATGTCTGCGGAAGCGACCGTAGTGCGCGGCTATCTCGACTGGCTCGTGGGCCTGCCGTGGCGCAAGCGCAGCCGGGTGCGCCGCGACCTGCGCGCCGCCAGCCGCATTCTCGATGAGGACCACTACGGCCTCGAGGAAGTCAAGGCGCGCATCCTCGAATACCTTGCCGTGCAGGGACGAGTGCGCAAGGTCAAGGGGCCAGTGCTTTGCCTGGTCGGGCCTCCGGGCGTCGGCAAGACCTCCCTCGGCGAATCCATCGCCCGCGCCACCAACCGGCGCTATGTGCGCATGGCCTTGGGCGGTGTCCGCGACGAGGCGGAAATCCGTGGCCACCGCCGCACCTATATCGGTTCGCTGCCGGGCAAGGTGTTGCAGAAGCTCTCCAAGGCCGGGGTGCGCAACCCATTGTTCCTGTTCGACGAAGTGGACAAGATGGGTCAGGACATGCGCGGCGACCCCGCTTCGGCCTTGCTCGAAGTGCTGGACCCAGAGCAGAACCACTCCTTCAACGATCACTACGTGGAGGTGGACTTCGACCTCTCGGACGTGTTTTTCGTCTGCACGTCCAACTCCATGAACATCCCCCCGGCGCTGCTCGACCGCATGGAAGTGATCCGCCTGCCGGGCTACACCGAGGAGGAGAAGCTGAAGATTGCCACCCGCTTTCTGACGCCGAAGCAGAAGCGCCTCAGTGGCCTCAAGGATGGTGATTTCGAACTCGGCGAGGACGCGCTGCGCCACCTGGTGCGCTACTACACGCGCGAGGCTGGCGTCAGGGGTCTCGAGCGGGAGATCGCCAAGATCTGCCGCAAGATCGTCACCGAGCAAGCCTTCGGCGAGCGCGAGGCGGGCCCGGCGGCGATCACCGAGGAGGACATCGAACGCTACAACGGCGTGCGCCGCTTCACCTATGGCCTCGCCGAGGAAGCGAACCAGGTGGGTGTCGCCACCGGCCTCGCCTGGACGTCCGCTGGAGGCGAACTCCTCAGCATCGAAGCCATTGCCGTGCCCGGCAAGGGCCGCCAGATCAAGACCGGCTCTCTTGGCGACGTGATGCAGGAATCCATCCAGGCCGCCATGACCTTCGTGCGCAGCCGTGCGGCAGCCCTAGGCATCCCCGCCGACCACCACGAGAATCACGACATCCACATCCACGTCCCGGAAGGCGCAACGCCGAAGGACGGCCCCAGCGCCGGCGTCGGCATGTGTACGGCCCTCGTCAGCGTCATCACCGGCATTCCCGTCTCGGCCGACGTCGCCATGACCGGCGAAATCACCCTGCGCGGCCAGGTCCTCCGCATCGGCGGCCTGAAGGAAAAACTCCTCGCCGCCCGCCGAGGCGGCGTCCGCCGCGTCATCATCCCGAAGGAAAACGAGCCCGACCTAAAGGAAATCCCCGACAACGTCCTCGAAGAGCTCACCGTAATGCCCGTGTCCTGGATGGACGAAATCATCGACATCGCCCTCGAACACCGGCCCACGCCGAGAGAGGACACCACCGATCTCTCCCGACCGCAACCCGCTACGCCCCGGGCCGCCGCGGAGGCTTCGCTCAACACTCACTGACGCCCCGTGGCGTTGAGACGACTTTCTCCAATCGGACGACTGAGCGAGCGCTTTGGGTTTGATGCGCTCGGTGGGGAAGTCGGACCGTCTTTTTGCGAGCTGACATCCGAGCAATGCCGCTTAGCTCACTTCGTCGGCGTAGCTCCGGGCGCGGTACGTTGCAGCGTTCCATTTTGCCCCGCCGGCCCCGCACGATCGAGCATCCGCACCAACGCGGCAGTGAACGCGGCGATGTCTGCGTTGGTGCCTTTCTGAACCACACGCCTGAGCGTTCTGCCGACCATCCTGTCGTCGTGGCGGCGTCAACGATGCCAGACAGGTCGGCTCGCGATGGCGGCCGGCCGACGTTCATGGCATGGGCAACGCAGAGCGCACGGAGAACTGCCCCGAGGATCCCGTTGGGGTGAGAGTGGGTACAGACGGAGTTCCGAACCACGGCCGGAAGAAAGGCGGCAGGGTCGCACCGCGTCGGCATGAAACCCGCAGACTGGAGGTCGGACGTGGGAGGCAGCCTACGCTGTGTAGGACGAGATGTTTGCTGTGAAATTCCTGAGGTAGGGACCGACCTCCGGACACATGGGTGCTT
>VXSY01000106.1 GCA_009837725.1 Gammaproteobacteria bacterium
GGGCTGGGGCCAGACCCCGAGCGTTAGCGAGGGGTTTGGCGGCGCCCGCCCTCCAAGGTCGCCGGTTGCCAGGGCCACCCCGCTACAGCAGAAGGGTCACGGTGAGGCACCATCGAGGCGGCAAATGGACCGGCCCGGGCAGCGTACTGTGACAAAATGGCGGGGACTTTCCGTGGGTTTCGCCATTGCCACTTCAGAGCAAGCTGCCGGCGGTGGGCACGACGATCTTCACGATCATGTCGAGGCTTGCTGCCGACGAAGGCGCCATCAACCTCTCCCAGGGCTATCCGGACTTCGGGGCGCCGCCTAAGCTCTTGGAACGCGTCAACCAATACATTGCGGCTGGCTACAACCAATATCCGCCGATGAGCGGCATCGAGCCGCTCAGGGCAGCCATCGCCGACAAGGTGGCGGCGCAGTACGACACCAAGGTGGATTCGGAAACCGAGGTCACGGTTTCCTCCGGCGCCACCGAAGCGCTCTTCTGCGCCATCCATGCGGTGATTCGTGCCGGAGACGAGGTCATCGTCTTCGATCCTTGCTACGACTCCTACGAGCCGGCGGTGACCTTGGCTGGCGGAACTTGCCAGCACCTGCCGCTGTCTGCACCGGATTTCCACATCGACTGGGATCGGGTAGCCGATGCCATCAGCGAGCGAACCCGGCTCTTGATCGTCAACTCCCCGCACAACCCCACCGGCGCGGCGTGGGACAAGCGCGACATCGAGGGGCTCCGCGCCGCCATCGGTGACCGCGATATCTTTGTCGTCTCCGACGAGGTGTATGAGCACATCATCTTCGACGGCCGCCGCCACGAAAGTCTGGTTCGCTATCCCGATCTCTTCGAGCGCAGCTTCGTCGTCTCCTCGTTTGGCAAGACCAACCACACCACGGGCTGGAAGGTGGGCTATTGCGTCGCGCCGGCGCCCCTCTCGGCGGAGTTTCGGCGCATCCACCAATTCGTCAACTTCACGACGCCCACGCCCTTGCAGCACGGCATTGCCGATTTCCTCGTCGAATGCCCGGAACACCACGAGGAGTTGCCGGCCTTCTACCAGGCCAAGCGCGACCTCTTCTGCGAGTTGCTCGGCGAATCCCGGTTTCGGTTGCAGCCATCGAAGGGCACGTTCTTTCAACTCCTCGACTACGGCGCGATCACGAACGAGCGCGACGCCGACCTTGCCCGGCGCTGGACCGTGGAGCACAAGGTGGCGTCGATTCCGGTTTCCATCTTCTATGCCGAGCCGCCGGAGCAACGCTATCTGCGCTTCTGCTTCGCCAAGGACGATTCGACCTTGGCGCAGGCGGCACAAATCCTGAGCGGGCTGTAGCGGCAGATACAGGGAGGGGAAGTGTCGACACTTGACGTGCATCTCGTGCAGACAGCGCCGCATTGGCACGACCCGGCAGCCAATCGGAGGCTATTCGACGAACGCCTTGGTGGGGTGTCGGGTGACCTCGCGGTGCTGCCGGAGATGTTCAGCACCGGTTTCACCATGAGCGCGAACGAGATGTGCGAAACGATGGAAGGCGAAACGGTGCATTGGATGTCTCGCTCAGCCGCTAAACGAGGGATCACGCTTGCCGGCAGCGCCGCCATCGCCGATGGAGGACGTTGCTTCAACCGCTTCCTGTGGGCGCGGCCCGGGGAGCCGGTAGTTCACTACGACAAGCGGCATCCGTTTCGCATGGCCGACGAGCACGAGCACTATGCGCCGGGCGCGGAACGAGTGATCGTTCGCCTCGGCGATTGGCGCTTCCTGCCGGTGGTGTGCTACGACCTGCGCTTTCCGGTGTGGATGCGCAACCGCGTCAGCCAAGGCGTGCCGGATTTCGATGCGATCATTTGCGTCGCGAACTGGCCCGCCGCTCGGCAATCCGCGTGGGACGCGTTGCTCCGCGCCCGGGCGGTGGAGAACCAGTGTTACGTCATCGCGGTGAATCGCGTCGGGGTCGACGGCAACGGCGTGGCGTATGGCGGTGGTAGCGGCGTCTATGGCTGGTATGGCGATGTGCTGCACGCCGCCGGAGATCGAGACGAGGTGGTTTCGGCGACGCTGGACCTCGACGAACTGCGTCGCCATCGCGAGGACTTCCCGGCCTGGCTGGATGCCGACGACTTCACGCTGGCACATGAGGCCCGAAGCTGATGCGGGCCCTACGTGAGCGATGACCCCTACACCATTCAGGAAGGCGGCACCCGCGAGCCGCCGACGACGCTGCGCGGCAGGCTAAGGAACCTTGGCCCGGGCATCGTCGTCTCCGGCTCCATCGTCGGCTCCGGGGAAATCCTGCTCACCGCGGGCCTCGGCGCCGCGGCGGGCTTCGTGCTGCTTTGGTGGGTGCTGTTCTCCTGCTGGGTGAAGTCGCTCGTCCAGGCGGAACTGGCGCGCTATGTCGTCACCAGCGGCGACACCTACCAGCGCGCCCTCAACCGGATGCCGGGGAAGCTGCCAGGGCCGCACGGGCCGATCGCCTGGCCCATTTGGCTGGGCCTGGTCGGCTTTGTGCCGGGGCTCATCACCGCAGGGGGCATCATCGGCGGCGCAGGGCAAGCTCTAGGCCTCCTGCTGCCTGTGGATGGCGCGCAAGCGACGATCATTGCCGCGATCGTCGTGATGCTGATTCTGTGGACCGGCGCCTACGCTCGCCTCGAAAAGGTGATGCTGGTGCTGGTGATGAGCTTCACGCTCGCCACCATCGTCTCGGCAACGCTGATGCAGGGCACGGAGTTCCGTGCAACGGGAGCGGACATCCTCTCCGGGCTGACGTTCGACTTCCCGCTTGAACACGCGGTGCTGGCCATCGCCATGTACGGCGCCACGGGCGTCGCTTCGAGCGAGATCGCCGGCTACACCTACTGGTGCGTGGAGAAGGGCTATCCAAATTTCATTGGCGGCGATCCAAACGAGCCGGGCTGGGTCCAGCGCGCCAAGGGTTGGATTCGGGTGGTGCAGACAGATGTGTGGGTGACGCTCGCCATCCTCACCTGCGCCACACTCGCGTTCTATGCGCTGGGCGCTGGGGTGCTGCACCGCTTGGGCGTGCAACCCTCCGGCACAGAGACCATCACCGTGCTCGCAAGCATGTACACGGAGACGATGGGGCCTTGGTCGTTTTGGCTCTTCAGCTTCGGCGCCTTCTGCATCCTGTTCTCCACGGTGCTGTCTGGCATCGGCGCGGGGTCGCGGTCATTCCCTGACCTGCTCGTGACCTTCGGCTTCATCCCCCGCAGCAACCTGGCTTTGCGCCAGCGCTGGATTCGCGGCTACATCATCGCGATGCCGATCATCAGTTGCTCGATCTATGTGGTGCATCCGGAGCCCATTGGCCTAGTGATATTCGGCGCGACGTTCGGCGCCTTCATGCTGCCGGTGCAGAGCTTCCTCACGCTCTATCTGCAACGCACGCGGATGGACGCCCGCGTGCGCCCTGCCAATTGGGTGACGGGGGCGGTGGTGGTGATTTTCCTCGTGCAAGCTGCGCTTTCGGCGTTCATCATCCGCAACCTTTTTGCTTGAGGCAGGAGGCAGATTTCGGTGAGGAGCTTCCGGCAGTGGTTGCTTGCGGTTTGCGTGCTCGCACTCGTTGGCTGTAGCGGCGAGGACGTGGCCGAGCACCCCGGCAAGAAGACCTACGCACGCTACTGTTTCTC
>VXSY01000271.1 GCA_009837725.1 Gammaproteobacteria bacterium
GGCCTCAGCGAGGCGTCGCTGGAAGTGCGGTTCTCGCCGCTGGAGTCGGCTGCGGGGCTCGAAAGCGTGGACTACATCGTCACCACCAACCCCAAATACCCCGCCGGCCGTTTGGGCGACATCGCGTCGGGAGGCGAGATTTCCCGCATTAGCCTTGCGATTCAGCTCGTGGCGGCGGAGCACTCGGCACTCCCCTGCATGATCCTGGACGAGGCCGACGTGGGCGTGGGCGGCACCTCGGCGGACGTGCTCGGAAGGGTGCTGCGGCGTCTTTCTCGCCGTGCCCAGGTGATCGCCATCACTCACGCACCGCAGATTGCGGCCCTCGCCGACGCGCATCTGAAGGTCGTGCGCGACGACGATCGGGATGTGGCCATCGTGCCCTTGGACGAAGGCGGTCGCATCGGGGAACTCGCGCGAATGCTCGGCGGTCGAACGGTGACCGAAGAGTCGCGCAGCTACGCGGCGACGCTGCTGCGGGAAGGGCGGGAAGCGAGCGATTGAGACGCCCGGCTGCGCGCAGGGCGTTGCCCAGCACTGCTACCATTCAACTTGACCGCAAGGAACCTGACAGCACCGTGACCCACTTCACTTGGCGCCCTTGGCGGCCGGCCCTGCTCGCGATCATCGCCGCGCTGACGCTGGCGGCGTGCGCGTTTCCGCGCATGCACCGGGTGACGGTGCAGCAGGGCAACGTCATCACACAGGAAATGGTGGATCAGTTGACGCCGGGCATGACCCGCGAGCAGGTGGCGTTCGTCATGGGCGAACCGGTGATCCGCAATCCCTTCAATGCAGACCGGTGGGACTATGTGTACTCGATGCACATCCCCGGCACCCCGACGGCGATCGTGCGCATGTCGCTGTTCTTCAGCGGCGACGAGCTTTCGCACCTCACGGGCGACTTCGCGCCGAAGTCGGCTTGGGGTGAGGACGACCCGCAAGCCGGTGAAGGGGCGGACGAGGGGTCAGAGTCGCCAGACCTCGCCGGCACGCAATAGCGGCTCTGCTTCGCCCCTACACCAGCGTGTAGCCCGCTTCGCTCAACGGCATCGACCGCACGCGCTCCCCCGTCGCCGCAAAGATGGCGTTGGCAACGGCCGGCGCAAGCGGGGGAAGCGCTGGTTCGCCGAGCCCGGTCGACGGGTTGTCGCTTTCGATGAAGTGCACGTCAATCTCGGGTGTCGGCCCGATTCGCATCACTCGATACGCATCGAAGTTGTCCTGCTGTATGACGCCTTCCCGCATCGTGATTTGCTGCAGCGCCATCGTGCTTAGGCCGTCAACGATCGAACCCTCGACCTGGCTTAGCGCCCCGCTCATGTTGATGATCGGACCCACGTCGACCGCCACCCATACCTTTTCGACGCTCACGTTCCTGTCCGCCGTGACACGCACCTCGGCAACCTCCGCCACGTGGGCGGCGTGGCAGAAGTAGAAGGACAGGCCAAGCCCGCTCCCATTCGCCATCGGTCTGCCCCACTGCGCCTCTTGTGCGGCGCGCTTGATCACGTCCATGGCGCGCCCGGTATTCAGCGCGTTGATGTTGCCTTCGCTGATCCAGCGTGGCTCGCCCATCAGTTCGAGCAGAAACTGGAGGTGGTCCCTGCCCGCCAGTTCCGCCAACTCGTGGATGAAACACTGCTCCACAAAGGCGTTGGTGTTTGATCCAGGCGCGCGCCAGGCGCCGCAAGGTGTGGCGACGTCACGCATGCTGAGTTTGATGCGGGCAGTCGGGAAAGCCACGGCTGGCAGCTCGTTGCCTTGCAGGCCAGAGCCCATGACGGGCCGACCGTTCTTGCCGAAGCCGATGTAGTGCTGCTCCCAGGCCGCGAGCTTGCCATCCGGCCCCACGGCCCCCCTCATCTGCTCGAAGCCGCCGACACGGAAATGGTCGTTGTGAATGTCGTCCGTACGCGTCCAGGTGAGCTTCACGGGAACGCCGGCACGTTCGGAGATGGCCATCGCTTCGGTCGCAAAGTCGTTGACTGCCCGCCGGCCGAAGCCCCCGCCCATGCGCAGCGGGTTCACCTGCACCTGTTCGGGTTTCATGCCGAATAGGTTGCCAGCGATCTGGTGAACCGCCGCGGGCCACTGGCTGCCGAGCCAGACCTCGAGGGAGTCCGGCTCGCCGCCCGTGCCCTTGCGGTAGTCGGCCGTACAGTTCATCGGCTCCATGCACACATGGGCCACGTAAGGGAACTGATAGAAGGCATCCGTCGTCCGGTTGGCCGCATCCGCAAGCGCCGCATCGACGCCCTCGTTGTCGGCAATCACCTCGCCGCTACCGTCCCGGGCGACGCGCTCGGCCCAGTCGACCATTGCGGCCCAATCGTCGGTGGACGCCGATGACTCGTCCCACTCGACCTCGAGCTTGCGGCGGGCATCGAACACCGACCAGGTGTCGTCGCCGACGATTGCAACACCGCCGCGCAAGGCGGCCGCACCGTCCAGGAACCAGATCTCGGAGGAGCCGGCGGCGTCATTGGGCGCGAGGATGAAGGCGTCCGTGACTCCGGGCAGGGCCTTGATTTCGCTTTCGTTGAAGCTGACGGCGGAGCCCCCGATGCGGGGACAACGCACGTAGGTGGCGTGTTTCATGCCGGGAACATCGACGTCGATGCCGAACTTGGACAGGCCCGTGGCAATGACGAAGTTGTCCACGCCGCTGACCGACGTGCCGATAATCGTGTACTCACTCGGGTCCTTGTAGGTCAGCGTGTTGGGGTCGGGCACCGGTTGCTCCGCCGCCAGACTCGCGAGCTGACCGAAGGACCGGCGCATGCCCGAGGGGTGTACCACCTCGCTGTCCCGGGCCGTGAGGTCCTCGCTGTCAACCTCCATCATCAGTGCGGCGGCGCCGACGAGCATCTCGCGCGCCGATGCGCCCATACGCCGCATCGTGCCGATGTTCCGGGGTACCGAGGTGGAACCCCCGGACATCTGGAAGCCGAACTTCCCCTCATCGAGGGGCGCGTCGAGAACTCTCACGTCCTCCCACCGCGCGCCCATCTCTTCCGCGACAATCATCGGCAGGGTGGTTCTGATCCCCTGGCCCATCTCCGGCATGCTGGAGTAGATCGTGATCTGACCGTCCGGGTCGATCTGCACGTAAACGTTGAGCTCTTTCGAGCCGACCAGCACGTCCTCGGGTGGCGTTTCGGCGGCCGTTGGCAGCGTCATCTGCAGCATCACGCCACCCCCCGCGAGCGCCGACACCTTGAGCAGGTCGCGCCGGCTGAGTCCGTTCGATAGCGGCATGCTCAAGCTCCCTTGGCGGCGTTGTAGGCCTTGGCGGCGCTATGCACCGCCTTGCGAATGCGCACATAGGTGCCGCAACGGCAATAGTTGCCGGCCAGCGCCTGGTCGATGTCCGCATCGCTTGGCTCTGGGTTGTTTTCCAGCAAGGCGGTGGCGCTCATGATCTGCCCCGATTGGCAGTACCCGCACTGCGGCACGTCATGTTCGAGCCAGGCCGCCTGCATGGGGTGCAGGTCGCCCTCGGCGGCCAGCCCCTCGATGGTCGTAACCGCGCCGGCGACGGTGCTCACCGGCATCACGCAGGAACGCATCGGTACGCCGTCGACGTGTACCGTGCAGGCGCCGCACTGCGCGATGCCGCAACCGTACTTCGTTCCGGTGAGTTTCAG
>VXSY01000075.1 GCA_009837725.1 Gammaproteobacteria bacterium
TCGCCGGCTGGCCCGCGTTCCTGAACCTGCTCAACACCGCGCCGTTCGGTCGCGTGTCGAGCTACACGCTGTCCGTGCTGCCGCTGTTCCTACTGATGGGCCAACTGGCGACCCGCGCCGGGCTCAGCCGTCAGCTCTTCGACGCCGCCAGAGCCTGCGTGGGCCATCGTCGCGGCGGACTGGCAGTTTCCACCATCGGCGGCTGCGCGGCGTTCGGCGCCGTCTGCGGCTCGTCGATTGCCACCGGTGCGACCATGGCCGCCGTGGCGCTTCCGGAAATGCGCCGCCAGGGTTACTCCGGAGCACTCGCCACGGGCACGCTCGCCGCCGGCGGAACCCTCGGGATTCTCTTCCCGCCTTCGATCATCCTGGTGATCTATGCGGTGCTCACGGAGCAATCGATCGGGAAGCTGTTTCTCGCCGCGCTCGTGCCGGGCATCATCGCTGCGCTCGGCTACGCGCTCGCGATCGCCGCGTACGTGCGCCTGCATCCGACTGCGGCGCCGGCCGCGCCCGCCATGGCCGTCGGGGAGCGCCTCCGGGCGCTGGGGCGCGTCTGGCCGGTGCTCGGGGTCTTCCTCGTGGTCGTCGGCGGCATCTATGCCGGTGTGTTCACGCCCACGGAAGCGGCCGCGGTCGGGGTGGCGGCAGTCGCACTCGTCGCCATAGCCGGCGGGCGCCTCGGTTGGCGGGAGCTTGCGGAAACCGCCCTCGACACCGCCCGCGCGACCGGCATGGTATTTCTCATCCTCATCGGTGCCGAAATCTTCAACGGTTTCCTTGCGTTGGCACAGATTCCCGCCGCTCTGGCCGAGGCGCTCGGCGGGTCGGGATTGCCGCCCACGGCGATCCTGATCGGCATTCTGCTCGTGTATCTGGTGCTCGGCTGCGTCATGGACAGCCTCGCCATGATTCTGCTCACCGTGCCGGTCTTCTTCCCCCTCGTGACCGGCCTCGACTTTGGCTACGGCGAGGAGGCAACGGCGATCTGGTTCGGCATCCTGGCGCTGATCGTCGTTGAGATCGGGCTCATCACGCCGCCGATCGGCCTCAACGTGTACGCGATCAACTCGCTGGCGCGCGACGTGGCGCTCGGCGAATCATTCCGGGGCACGCTGCCGTTCCTGGTGAGCGGCCTGGGGCTGCTCGCGATCATTCTCTCGATGCCCGCAGTGTGTACTTGGGTCGTGGGGTTCCCATAGGCAGTCGGTATGCCGGAGACGCGCCTGGCGGCTGAACGATCGCGCGAGGCTACTCCGGCTTTCCGGTGCGCCAGTCCCACGGTCGCACCTGCACGTCGCCGTACACGCCAGCACGGCCGAGCGGGCTATCCGCAACGAAGGCCCGCACTGCGTCCAGCGAAGGTGCGTCGACCACCAGCAGAGTCCCGATCATCGCCGATGCGTCGTCGGACAAAGTCGGCCCGCCGTGCAGCACGGCCACGTCGGGATGGTTCGGATGTTCGCGAAGATACTCAACAAAGGCATCGAAGTGCTCGCGGCGCACATCGGCAGTGCCCGGCTTGTCGGTGGCGAAAACGGCAACGTACATAGGGTGCTCCTGAAGGGTTCTGGTCGAACGAAATCCTGTCGCACGTGGTGGGCAGGGTCAAGTTGCATGCGGCGTGCGCCTCGGCGGCTCCACCCGCACCGTGACCACATCCATGTCGTAGTACTGCTGGTGATGCACCGAGGAAGCGAGGTGGCGCAGCAGGCGCAACGACACCTCTTCTTCTAGCCTCGTGCTGCCGGCGCTGGCCTCGCCAAGCAGCGCGATTCTGTCCTGAAGGTTCTCGTCGCCGCGGGCGGAGAGAAACTCCAGCATCGCGCCGCCACCGTCCTCGCGGCGGGCCGCGACAAGCAGTCGCCTCGGCCCTGTGGCGGTCTCCTCCCGTCCGAGCAGCGTCAGCAAGGTCTCTTCGCTGACGGCGTCCAGGCGCGCCGCCATCCGTTCGTCCCACCCGGAGCGCGACGCGAAGTCGGCGATGAACTCGCGAATCTGTGGTAGCGACGAGGCGTCGAGCGCGACTTCGGTCGTCCTCGTGCGCGGCCTTGTCAGCTCCACGAACAGGGTTCCGAGGATTGCCGCCACGCCACCGGCGACGATGCCGTTGATCGGCAGGCCCCCCGTCAGGCTAGCCACGAAGTCGGGGAAGACGGCACCGTGCTCGAACCCCACACCGATCCAGAACGCCGCACCGACGATGACGCCCTTGCGAGGGTCCATGCCGTCCTGCACGACCATCTTGACGCCGACGATGAAGATGGTGGCCATGGTGAGCGTGATGAAGGTCGCCGTCACTGGGCCCGGCACCGCCAGGACGACGGCCAGTGCCTTCGGCAGGCAGGCCAGCGCCAAGAACGCGACGCCGGCTGCGATGCCGATGGATCTGGAGCCGATTCCGGTTGCCTCCGCCATGGCCGCGCCGTTCGGGCGCGCCCCCAGCGGCATCGTTCCCGCCAGCGCCGAGAGCAGGTTGCCGGCGGAGTCGGCCGCTACCGCCCGCTGCACGGCGCGAAAGTTGACCGCGCGGGGCCTGCTCCACGATACCCGCTGAATCGCCACGGCACCGCTTGTCGTCTGAATCGTGCAGACGAGGCCCACGAACAGAAACGTCGGCAGCAGCGACCAGAAGGCAGTACCGAGTTCGAGGTCGAAGTCGACGGCGGGCCACACAGCGGTCGGAACCCCGACCCACGGCGCATCCTGGATCCGCGCCGTGTCGTACAGGCCGAACCCGGCGGCGACCAGCGACCCGGCGACGATGCCGATCACAGGAGCCCAGAGGCCGAGGGATCCGCGTGCCTTCAGCATGATGCCGGCGACCGTTGCCAGGGTCACGAGCGCGCACAGGGGGCCCGCAGCCGGCGAGGTCCCTGGCGGCACGTTGTTCATCTGTTCAAAGAGCACTGGCGTCACGGTGACGGGCACGAGCATGACGATGGTGCCGGTCACCGTCGGCGTCAGGACGCTGCGGAATGGCGCAAGCCGCAAGGAGAGGCCGAGTTGCAGGAGCGCCATGGCCAGCACCAGGGCGGCGAGAAGCGCAGGCCCGCCGGCTTCGAGTGCGGCGATGCTGACGGCGATCGTCGCGCCAGAGGCGCCGGCGACGATGAGGTAGCGCGCGCCAAAGCGCCCGAGTCGCTGCGCCTGCAGCATCGTGGTCGCCCCGCAGGCCGCCAGCGACGCAAACACGGCCCACAGCACCACCTCCTCCGGCTGGCTGGCGCTGCGGAAGACGACCGTCGGTATCAGCACCGCGCCGGGCAGCACCATGCCGGCAAGTTGAAGCCCGAGCCCGGTGGCGAGCGGCCACGGAATGCGCGTTTCCGGGCCAGCCTCCCGATCCGCACCGTCGGACGGCTCTGCCGGCAAGTCAGGCATCGGCTTCGAGCTTCACGCATTTCCCCCGGCCCGGAGCGGACCGCGAGAGTAGCAGAACGGAGCCGAGCCCTACCCGGAGACGCGGAGCGTTCGAAAGGGACGGGCCTTTGGAGGGAAGGCATCCTGCCTTCCATCGTATGGAACAAACCGCGTAACCCATTGATACGGGGCGAATTCGACTCGAAGCGAGGGCCCTGGGGGCGAGGGCGTCCCGCCCTCGCACG
>VXSY01000130.1 GCA_009837725.1 Gammaproteobacteria bacterium
CGTGAGCCAGATCGACCATCCCGAAGCCGGGCCCACTTGGCTCCCCGGCCGCCCCTGGCGCTTCTCCGCCGCCCCCTCAACGCCCATCCGCGGCGCTCCATGCGTCGGCGAGCACAGCCGCGAGGTCCTAGCCGACGAACTCGGCATCGACGACAGCACTTACGAAGAGCTCGTGGCGGCCGGCATCACCGGCACCTTGGACGAGGCACCCAAGCACGGGTACTGACCACCGGCGGCGCTTCACCAGCTTCCCGCCAAGATTGGGGCCCAAGTCCCTCAACCACCCTGCAGCAATTGCCCAAGAAGGGCCCCGTGGTCTTGCCGTGACGGCGGCCTCTCATGGCGGCAACCTTCGACGATTGCCGCGAGTTCCCGCGTCGCCAGCTCGAAGTCGTCGTTCACCACGAGGTGGTCGAAGTCGGCGTGCTGCGCCAGTTCACGGGTGGCCTCCTCCATGCGCCGGGCGATGACCTCCGGCCGATCCTGTCCGCGCCCTTCGATGCGCGCGCGCAAGGCCTGGCGGGACGGGGGCAGGATGAACACCGTCACCGCACCGGGCCAGGCCTCGCGCACTTGGGCGGCGCCTTGCCAGTCGATTTCGAGAATCACGTCGCGACCACACCGCACCTGTTCCAGCACCGCCTGTCGCGACGTGCCGTAGGCGTGGCCGAACACACTGGCAGATTCGAGGAACTCCCCGGCATCGCGCATGGCCTGGAAGTCGGGTGACGAGACGAAGTGGTAGTCGCGCCCGTCCACGTCGGTCGGGCGCGGTGGCCGCGTCGTGTGCGACACCGAAACGGCCAAGCGGTCGTCCCCGGCCACGAGTGCCCGCACGAGGCTGGTCTTGCCGGCGCCGGACGGCGCCGAAATCACGAACAGCATGGACTGGCGCTGGCGGGCAGGTGCCGCGGTCATTCGACGTTCTGCACCTGTTCCCGCATCTGCTCGATGGCAACCTTGAGATCCACCGCCGCATGCGCCGCCTCCGGCAACACCGCCTTCGCGCCGAGCGTGTTGGCCTCGCGCCCCAACTCCTGCATCAGGAAGTCGAGGCGGCGGCCACAGGGACCATCGCTGGCGAGTGCCGCCCGAGCCTCCGCCAGATGCAGATCCAGTCGATCCAGTTCCTCGGCCACATCCGCCTTCTGCAACTGCAGCGCGAGTTCCTGTTCCAAACGCTCCGCGTTCACAGAAACCGTCAGCGCCTCGGCGGCTCGCGCCAACCGATCCCGCATCGCCTGCACCTGCTGCGACGCGAGCTCGCGCACCTTGGCGGTCGTTTCTGCCGCGATGTCGAGCCGCTCGATCAGCGCCTGGATCTGCGCCCCCTCCGCCGTCCGTCGGGCCGCCAGTTCCGTCAGCGCTTCATCGAACGTCCCGATGGCATCGCGACGCAGTTCCGCCAACCCTGTTTCGCTTTCCTTCAGCACCCCGGGCCAACGCAGCGCGTCCAGCAGGTTCGGCTCCGCCAACTCCGGCGCTCGGCTTCGCAGCTGGCTCAATGCGCCGAGCAGCTCGCCCAACGCGTCCTCGTCGAGCTCCATCGCGCTGCCAGATTCCGCGACACGAAGCGTCGCGTCCACCTTCCCCCGCCCAAGCCGAGCCCGAGCCGCCTCGCGCAAGGAAGGCTCGAGGGCCCTCAGCGACTCCGGCAAACGGAAAACAAGCTCCAGATAGCGATGATTGACGGAACGGACTTCCCAAACCAGGAAGCCTCGCCCCACCCGCGCAAAGGCGGTCATGCTGGCAATCATCCGGGCATTCTACTTTGGCGAGCGACGCGCACCCCCGGCGAAGGATGCGAGAGCGTTCGTATAATCCGCGCCCCTCATCGATTCCACCATGGAGCAACCGTGTCCGGCAGCCAGCGTCCGAGCGGTCGAGCGGCCGACGAACTGCGCCAAGTGCGCCTCACCCGCGAGTTCACCAAACATCCGGCCGGTTCCGTGCTGGTTGAGTTTGGCGACACCCGCGTCCTCTGCACGGCGAGTGTGGAGGATCAGGTGCCCCGCTTCCTGCGCGGCAGCCGTCGCGGCTGGATCACTGCCGAGTACGGCATGTTGCCGGGCGCCACCCACACCCGCACCGATCGCGAGGCCGTGCGCGGCAAGCAGGGCGGACGAACGGTGGAAATCCAGCGCCTGATCGGCCGCTCGCTGCGGCAAGCGGTGGATTTGCGCCACCTGGGCGAGCGCACGATCAAGCTCGATTGCGACGTCATCCAGGCCGACGGCGGCACCCGCACCGCCTCCATCACCGGCGCTTGCGTTGCGCTGGCGGAGGCGGTGGGCAAGGTGGCGCCGAAAGCCTTTCGCGGCTTCGTGGCGTCGGTTTCGGTCGGCGTCTTCAAGGGCGAATGCGTGCTCGACCTCGACTATGGGGAAGATTCCACCGCCGACACCGACATGAACGTCGTGATGATGCAAGGACAGGGCTTCATCGAAGTGCAGGGCACCGCCGAAGGCAATCCCTTTGCCCGCGAGTCGCTGAACCGGCTCCTGGACCTTGCCGAGTCGGGCATCGAGACGCTGTTCGAGAAGCAGCGCGAAGCCCTAGGGAGCCTTGCGCCCGTGGCGAGCCTTGGGCCGGCAGAGACAGACGGCGGCCCATGAGCGACTTCATCTCGGAGCTGATCGATTCGGACGTGCTCCGCTTCGGCGACTTCGTCCTCAAGTCTGGCCGCCGGGCACCGTTCTTCTTCAACCTCGGCAACCTCTCCTCCGGCACGGCTATGCGCCGCCTGGGCAATGCCTACGCCGATTGCCTGATGACCTTCGACCCCTTGCCGGAGGTGATCTTCGGCCCCGCCTACAAGGGCATCTCCCTAGCGGTCGCGGCAGCCACGGCGTTGGCCGAACGCGGCGTGGACATCCACTACGCCCACGACCGCAAGGAAGCCAAGACCCACGGCGAGGGCGGCACGCTGGTGGGTGCCCCGATGGCCGGCCGACGCGTGGTGATCGTGGACGACGTCATCTCCGACGGAACCGCGAAGATCGAGTCAGCACGCCTGATCGAGAGCGTTGGCGGCAAGGTGCAGGGAGTAGTAGTCGCCCTCGACCGCCAAGAACTCGCCGACGATCACCACACAGCGGTGCAACTCCTCCACCAACGCCTATCAATCCCTGTGCTAAGCGTCACCGACGTCGACGCCGTGCTGGAACACCTCCAAACCGACCCCAATCACCACGACGCAGCACGCCGCATAGCCGAACACATGAAGCAGCACCGTCCGAGCTCCTCCTGACCCGCGCAGGTGCGCCGAACGCCCTCCTACGAAGCCACTCACGCTTTCCCGTGAGCTATGCCAATCACCACGATTGAACACCTCTCGTCACTCCGATAAGGGAAAGTCGAGAAGGCGTCCCTCGCCGTGGGTGGGGCAATTCTCCAAAGCTGCCGCACTACGGGTTGTAGCGCACGACCCATGCCTCTTCGCTAGGCCAGGATTGGGCCCATTGCGGATTGGCCCAGGCGTAGCGGGTGCTTGCGTCGGGAGGTGCACCGAGTTCGAGGAGGCGCTCGATGGCGAAGCCGTTGGCTGTCAGGAGATCGATCCACTTGCCGTGGGGGAGGTAGAACTCCACGGCTTCCTCGTCGGGCCAAGTGATGCTGTGCAGGCCAAAGTATGGGCGTTGGAGTTCGGTTTGCATCCCGTCGTCCTCGACGTCGGGCATGCAGATTACGGAGATGGTGGCGTTGGTCATGAAGACGAGCCCGGCACCCGGGCGAAGGACGCGGGCGGCTTCGGGAATCCACTGGTAGGGGTCCGCCCAGAGGGCAGCGCCATATTCGGAGATGGCGAAGTCGAAGGTGTTGTCGGGAAAGGGGAGGCGTTCGCCGTAGCCTTCCACCAGCGCAACCGGCAGATCGTGTTGGGCGCGCAAGCGCTTGGCGGTGGCGAGTTGGTTCGGGGTTGGGTCGATGCCGACCGCGGTGCCGCCGCGACGTGCCATCCACGCCGAGACATAGCCGGCGCCGCAGCCGATTTCGAGGCACTGCTTGCCGGTTAGATCGTTCGGCAAGAGCCTTAGCTCACTTTCGGGCAGGCGCCAGATGCCCCAATAGGGTTCGTTCGATGCCCAGGAGCGTTCGGCGGGTTCGACATAGTCAGCGGCATTGACCTGCCATGCCGCACGGTTGCGGCGGACGTGATCCGGCAATGTGCGGTTCGAGTCGGAAGACGGGCCGGCACTGGACTTGGGCGTTGCCACCGGTCACGGAGCCTTCGCGAGTTCAGCGACTTGCCGCATTCGCTCTGCAAGGGCGTCGATCCGCGCCGCGATCGCTTCCACCCCCGCCGGCACGTCTTCATATCGGCGGTGTTCGATGGCTTCGCGCACCCACGGCAAGGTCTTGGCGCCATAGCCCGTGTCCCGGCCCGGTGCGTAGATTTGGTGGCGATACCACGGGCGTCCCGGCAATCCCTCTTCCCGCGTCAGCAAGCGCTCGGCCGTGTGCAGGGCCTGGTTGATGCGTTCGAGCGTGGCGTCGTCCGTGGACGGAGTGGCGGACTGTTCGGCGACGGCAGCATCCAAGCCGGCGAGCGCGTTGTGGATCGGCGCGAAGTTGAAATGCGGCACGGGGGCGCGCTTTGGCGGCGGCCCAAGCGCCCGGGTGGGATCGAGCGCCGCCGCGAACTGGCCGCTGGCGATGAGCCGGTTGTTGCGGTCTGTTTGCTGGCGTCTGCCGTCCGCTAGTTGCTCAAGATCGGCCAGATAGCCCTTCACCGCCGTCGCAAACTCGCCGAAGTCGAACGGCAACAGCCGCGCGTTGGCCATGCGCAGCGTGGTGCGGCCAGCCACCTGTGCCAGCACCACGCCGTAGGTGTAACCGGGGTCCACGAACCGCTCGTAGTGCTCGAAGGTGTCGTAGCGCGTGTGGTAGCTGCTGCCCCGCCCCTCGCCGCCGATGGAGAGGTTGGCGGAGGCGATACCGAGGTGCTGCAGGAACGGTGTGTAGTCGGAGCCCGAACCGAGCGCACCCATCGGCAGCCGGCCGGACTTGTCGAGTTCCTTGCGGGCCGCCTCGTCGCCGGTGGCGAGGATGCGGGCACGAACGCGATCCGCCACCGAAAGCCCGGTTTGCGGATCCTGCACATCCCGCTGCACCTCGTTGAAGAAGCCGGCCAGCGAAGGGCTGCCGCCAATGCGCACGAAGCCCCGGCTCATGCCGTCGGTGTTGCTGTAGAGCACGAGCTTCTCGCGCAGTGCCTCGGCGTTCTCCTCGGCCCATTCGGTAGAGCCCATGAGGCCGTGTTCCTCGGAATCCCAGGCGGCGAACAGCACCGTTCGCGCCGGACGGCGGTCGAGCTTGGCGATGGCCTGTGCCTCGGCCAGGAGAGCGACGATGCCGGAGAGCGGGTCCGCAGCACCATGGTTCCAGCCGTCGTGGTGATTGCCGCGCATGACCCATTGGTCCGGCCACACGGCACCGGCCAGCCACGCCACGACATTGCTGACGGTGACTGTGTTCCAGTCGAACCGCACGGTCAGGCGCACTTTGGCCGGGCCCGGGCCGATGCGGTATGTGATGGGCAGCCCGCCACGCCACTCGGCGGGCGCGATTTCGCCTTCGATGGCTTCGAGCAGGGGCCGGGCATCGGCGTAGGAGATTGGCAAAGTGGGAATCGGCGCCATTGCCGGCGCTTCGTCCCGGGCGAGACGTTCCGCGCCAGCGACTGACGGCCATCCGGGCGTGAGCAAATCACCCGCGTGAAGGGCGAGATCCATGACGGAGCCGCGCTGCACGCCGCTGTCGTTCTTGTAGCCGCCGACGGGATAGACCTCGCCCCGCACATAGCCGTCATCGGCAGGGTCGGAATACATGATGCAGCCGATGGCACCGTATTCGGCGGCCATCTTCGGCTTCAAACCTCGAAAGATGCGGCCATAGCGAACGATGGCGATCTTGCCTTCCAGGCTCACGCCGTGGCGGGCCAGGAGTTCGTGGTCCTCGCGGGTGCCATAGTTGACGTACACGAGCTCGGCGGTCACGTCGCCGTCCGGCGAGAACGAGTTGTAGGGTGGCAGGAGGTCTGTCGATGCGCTGCTTTCGTCTCCGTCGACGCTGCGCTCGGTGAGGCTCGCCACGAACGGATGCGGCTTGAGCATCTCCAGCCGCCGGGTATTGGGTGCGGGCAGCAGAACGTCGTAGCTGGCGACGTTGGTTTCGTAGCCCCATTCGGTGAACAGGCGCCGCATGGTCTCGACGTTGCGGCGGCCGTGCTCGGAACCGGCATGGTGCGGTTCGGCCGCCAGCTCACGCATCCAACCTTGCAGGTCTCCAGCGTGGATGTAGCTGTCGAACTCGGCCTCGAGTAGACGCTGTGCTTCGGCCCCCGCCTCGGTGAATCCCTTGATGGGGCTTTCGTCGCCTAGGGCATATGGGGCAAAAGCGAGCGCCAGCACCAACGCAGTTCGTTTCAGCATTGCGGATTCCTTGCGGGGAGGGTTCCTAGTCGAGAGCGCGACAACGGTGGGCGATGATACGGCAGTGCATATCGTCCCGCCGCCTTCGCCGGGCTATAGTGAGCCGTGATCACCGGCTGAAGGGCCAAGGAGGGATGCCATGGCAGCGGAACAAGAGCATGAGACCCCGGGTGCTGGAGGCGAGCTGACGCGCCGCGAGTTCGTCGGCAACTCGATCCGCGGGGCGGCAGCAGTGGCGCTTGCGTCACCGCTGGCCGCCGAGGGCAGCGCCAGCTCTGGATTGCCCACCCGGCGGCTTGGCAAGACAGAAGCCCAGGTTTCCGTGCTTTGCCTTGGCGGCTGGCACATCGGCTATGCCGCCTCGCAGGACGAAGCCGAGGCAATTCGCATCATGCACGCGGCCATCGACGAGGGCATGACCTTCTTCGACAACGCCTGGGACTACCACGACGGCGGCAGCGAGATCGTCATGGGCAAGGCGCTCGCCGAGCCGAGCCGGCGCGAGAAGGTCTTCCTCATGACCAAGGGCTGCGACCGCGACTACGAAGGCGCCATGCGCTGCATCGACGAGAGCCTCACCCGGCTCAAGACGGACTACCTGGATCTGTGGCAATTCCACGAGATCGTCTATGACAACGACCCCGACTGGGTGTTCGACAAGGGCGGCATCCGTGCCGCCATCGAGGCGAAGGAGGCCGGCAAGATTCGCCACATCGGCTTCACCGGCCACCGCGACCCGCGCATTCACCAGACCATGCTCGACAAGCCGTTCGACTGGGAGACGGTGCAGATGCCCATCAACATGATGGACACTCACTTCCGCAGCTTCCGCAAGGAAATCGTGCCGCAGTGCGTGGCCCGCGACGCCGGCGTGATCGGCATGAAGACTCTGGGCGGCGGCGTCATCACCGGCCAGGCCGGCATCACTGCCGAGACCTGCATCCACTACGCCTTGAGCCAGCCGGTCTCCTCCATCGTCGTCGGCATCACCGCCATGGACGAACTCGTCGAAAACTGTGCCTCGGCGCGCAGCTTCACCGAAATGCCACCCCAGGAACAGCAAGCCCTCCTCGCGAGCGTAAAGGATGTGGCCGGAGACGGCCGCTACGAGCTATACAAGACCACCCAGCGCATGGACGGGCCGTATCACGTGAAACAGCACGGGTTCCAGGTGGCCTGAGCGTCGTTTCGCGCCCAAGCAGAATGGGGCAAACAAGGAGCCGGTTCGATCCCGATCTCGGAGCTCTTTGAGTAGGTCCGTGCCTCCCAACCAAACGTCCGTGGGATGGCACTGTCATTGCGCTCACTCCTCCTCGTCGGCGAGTCGTTCCACGTTCCAGCCACGCCACATGCCTTCGCCCACCGCCCTGTCGTGGCGGAAGAGTTCCGTGTCCTTGAACCATTCGAACTGGCCCACGGCGCGGTGTTCGTCGGGCGAGAGTGTCTCGCGGTTTTGGGTGAAGTCGGCGAAGACGGCCCAGCGGATGCGGTCGCCGGTGTGGATGCCGGAGGAATGCACGGTGCGGCCGTGCCAGAAGATCACCGTGCCGGCCGGGCCCGCGAACTCGACCGGGCGAATCTCTTTCGCGACCTTGCGGATCGCGTCTCGGTAGCCCGTGTGCGGAGACCAGTTCGCCTCCGTTTCGTGCGCCTGAAACATGATGCGGTGGCTGCCCGGATACACCGTGAAGCCGCCGCTGCGAGGTGGCACGTCGTCGAGATAGACGCAGACGTTGAGCTGCTGACACACCTGATCCGTGTGCGGGCCGAGCCGGCCGACGGCCGGACTCTCCCTGGGGAAGATCGCGTACACCCCTCGGGTGCGTGTGCTCGGACGCAGATCGGGGCCGAGTAGCGCCTCGGCCACGCCGCGCACTGCGGGATGATTCGGAACCAGTCGCTTAAGGAAGCTCGCGGCACCGAGTTCGTGCAGCTTCACCGTGGTGCCGGCATACACCACCCGCTGCCGCCCCTCGAACGCCCCGGACGTGTCCGCTGGCGGCATCTCACCCCATTCGGGGCTGCGCCAACTGTCTGGCTGCTCCCGATCCACTGCCGGTGCGTCATCGGCCATCGGCACCCGCTCACCGAAATGCGTCCACACGCGATCCATGGCCTCGCCCAGCGCCGCCTCACCGATGAGCCCACGCTTGACCAGAAACCCGTTGTCGATGAAGAAGCGTGCCTCGGCTGGGGAAACCACGGCTTCGGCTTCGGCGAGCTCGGGCATGTCGAACACATCGCTCGGTAGCGCTGCGTCCTCGACTTCGGCTTCGTCCGCACCGCGTCCCATGTTCCGCTCCGTTGCCATCTTGCCACCGGCACCGCGATTGTAAGCGGCGAGTTCCCTGCCGGCTTCTGTATGCTCGCGCCCCGTCACTTCAGGGACCGCAAGGGGCACCGATGGCTCGAGGCAAGCGACTCTTTCGGGCGCTAGGAGCCGGCGCCGTAGGAACGGCGGCGGCTCCTAGCCGTAGCTGCGAGCGAATGCGAGCACGAAGGCCAGCGGGTCGCTGGCGTTCCTTGGCAGCGCTGGGTGTGGCTTGGTTCGCTCTGGGGGCGTCGCCCGATACGCTCGAGACGATGGAAAGCGAGCTTCGCCGCTCGCTTGAGGTGTTGGCCGAGCAGCCCGATCCCGTCTATTTCCTGAGCTACGAGATCACCGAAGACAAGGTGGTGAGCGTATACGGCTCGTTCGGCGCCGTGGGGGGCTGGAACGAATCGGAGCAGCGCGGTCTCGACATCGACTTGCGCGTCGGCAGCCCGGAGCTCGACAACACCCATGAACTCCGCCGCGGCGGGGCGCTCCCCCACCAGCGGGTGCGGATGCAAGCGCCTGTATCTGACGAAGAAGCGCTGCGCGCCACCCTATGGCGCTGGACCGATCACGAGTACAAGCAGGCGAGCGAGCGCTTCACCCAAGTCAAGACCGACGTGCAGGTGACCGTGGCGGCGGAGGATCCCACCGGCGACTTCTCCGAGCACGGTCCCGAGCGCGCCACCGAAGAGCACGTGGCGCTTGAGGTGGATCGCGCCGCATGGGAGGCGAAGGTGCGCAAGTACACGGCACCGTTCCGCGCATCCAAGCACATCCTTTCGGCCAACGCGTTGGTCTGGGCCGATGCGGAAACACGCTGGTACGTCAACAGTGAAGGCTCTGCCATCCGCACCGCGAACACCTTCTACCGCATCTCCATATCCGCCTCGACCCGGGCCGACGACGGCATGGTGCTGCCCCGCACCGAACAGTTCTTTGCCCTCAGTCCCGGCAACTTGCCGCCGGACGAGGAGGTGATGGCGGCGGTGCATCGCATGGTGGCCGAACTCGACGCGCTGCGGACCGCACCCCTCGTCGAGCCCTACACCGGCCCCGCCATCCTCTCGGGACGGGCGAGCGGCGTCTTCTTCCACGAAATCCTGGGGCACCGGCTTGAAGGCCACCGGCAGAAGAGCGTGCGCGAGGGGCAGACCTTCCGCCGGATGGTGGGGCAATCGGTGCTGCCCGAGACGTTCTCCGTGTACTTCGACCCCACCGCCCAGCACATGGCCGGCACCGATCTCGTGGGTTCCTATCGCTTTGACAACGAAGGCGTGAAGGCTCGCCGAGTGCCGGTGATCGAGAACGGCATCCTCACCGGTTTCCTCATGGGACGAATGCCCATCGAGGGATTTCCGAAGTCGAACGGCCACGGTCGCAAGAACACCGGCTTTCGAACCGTGGCGCGCCAGTCGAACATGTTCGTGGACGTGTCGGAAGGGCACAGCCGCGACGACCTCAAGGCCATGCTGCTCGAGGCGGTGGAGCGCGAAGGCAAGCCCTGGGGCCTCTTCTTCGACCGCATCCAGGGCGGCTTTACGGTCACCGGCCGGATGCTCCCCAACTCCTTCAACGTCACGCCGACGGTGGTGTATCGCATCCATCCCGACGGTTCGGAAGAGATGGTGCGGGGTGCGGACCTGATCGGCACGCCGCTCACCACGTTCAGTCGCATCGTCGCCGCCGGCAACGAGCCTGCGGTGTTCAACGGCACCTGCGGTGCCGAATCAGGGCTGGTGCCGGTGGCGACGGTGTCGCCGGCCATTCTCGTGGCGCAGATCGAGGTGCAGAAGAAGGCGGCTTCGCAAGGCCGTTTGCCCATTCTGCCGCCACCGGGGGTTGCCGCCATCGGAGCGAGCCGATGATGCGCGGCATGGCCGTCGCGGCGTTGTGCCTGGCGCTCGCCGGCTCCGGCGCGGCAGCGGAAACTGTCCCGCTTGGGGACGAGGACACGGTGATGCAGGCCCTCCGCGACGAGCTGGCGCGGTCGATGCAGTCCCTGAAGATCGACGGCGCGGAGGGTCCCTACTTCATCGCCTACCGCGTTTTCGATGTCGTCAGCGAGCGCGCCAACGCCAGCCTCGGCAGCCTCCTCAATCGTGGCACCGGCGCAAGCCGTCAACTCGTGGTGGAGCTGCGCGTCGGCAACCACGACTTCGACAACAGCAACTACGTCGGGGCGAGCCCGTCGCGCACGGTGCGCGCGGCACTGCCGCTCGGCGAGGACTACGACGCCCTGCGGCGGCAAATCTGGCTCGCCACCGACCGCGCCTACAAACAGGCCGTGAACGATCTCTCCGGCAAGACCGCCGCTTTGCAGAACCGCACCCGGATCGAGGAGGTGGCCGACTTCAGTCGCGAGGAACCGCATCGATACGACGGCCGGGATCCCGAAAGCATCGACCCTGGTCGATCCGAGGAGATGGCCCTCGCCGTGTCCGCCGCGTTCCGCGGGATGCAGGAACTCAGCCTGTCCGAGGTGCGGGCGAACGCACAGCAGTCGCGCACCTACTTCGTCGACAGCGAGGGTTCGACCTTCATCGCCGATCGCCACTCCGTGCAGGTGGAAGCGCTAGCGGCGGTGCAGGCCGCGGACGGGACGGAGCTTCAGGACTTCGTTACCGCCTACGGCCGTTCCTGGGCAGGAGTTCCAGAGCCGCAAGCCCTTAAGGCCCAAGCGCAGCAGATGGCCATCCGACTCATCGACCGACGCGACGCGCCATACCTCGACCGCTACACAGGCCCGGTGCTGTTCGAAGGGCAGGCGGCGGCGGAACTCGTCAACCAGGTGTTGGCGCCGAGGTTGGTGGCGCTCCGAATGCCGCTGGTGGAGAACCCCCGCATGCGCACCATGATGACCTCGGTGCTGGGCAATCCGTTCCTCGACAGGTTGAACGCCCGCGTGCTTCCGCGCTTCCTCGCCGTCGTCAACGACCCCACGGCAGGCCATGCCGGTGACGACGACACGGCACCGCCCCTCGTCGGCACGTATTCCGTGGACGACGATGGGGTGCCGGCGAGGCGCGTGTCGTTGATCGAGCGAGGCGTGCTGAAAGCGCTGCTCGCGACCCGCGTGCCGGTGCCCGGCATTGCCGCGAGCACAGGCAGCCGGCGTGGCGAGACTCCCTCACCAGGCAATCTATTCGTCGAGGCCCGCGGCGGCTTCGGCAAGGACGAACTGCACGAAGAGCTCATGCTGCTTGCCGCCGAGCGGGATCTCGACCACGCGCTGGTGGTGCGGCGCATCGGCACTTCGGCGGCTCGCCTTGCCATGGGCGCCATGCAGCCGGACTCGTTGCCGGGCATGGGCGGCCAAGGCTCGAGCGTCCAGCCCCTGCTCGCGGCCTACCGCGTGTTTCCGGACGGTCGCGAAGAGCTGATCCGCACCGCCGTGCTTTCAGGCGTCACGGAGGCCACCTTCCGCGACATCGTCGCCGCCTCGGAGGCGACTACGCGGCACGATCTGGTGTTCTTCCCCCTCCCAGCGCTGGCGGCAATGCCGGGCATGAGCGGCGTCGTCGGCACCCCAACCACCTACTCGATGGTGGTGCCCTCTCTGCTGTTCGAAGACATCACGGTCAAACGACCAAGCGGCAACCTGCCGCAGCGCCCGCTGGTGCCGCATCCGCTGACAGCCACCGCCGGGGAAGACGCCGCGGGCGACTAAAACACCTCCCCTTCGCTGGGGATGTTTCGCTTGGGACGGTGAGACGGCGACCGCATTCGCCGCGCCGAGCCTCCCCTACGAATTGGCCCTGCGATAGGCGCCATTCCTTGCCATCAGTTCGGCATGCGTGCCGGTCTCCACGATGCGTCCCTGGTCGAGGTAGACGATGCGGTCGGCGCGCTCGATGGTCGACAGCCGGTGCGCGATGACGATGGTCAGGCGGTGCTGCCGGGAGGCGGACAGGGATTCGAGTAAGGCGCGCTCCGTTTCTGGGTCGAGGGCGGCTGTCGGTTCGTCCAGGATCAGGATCGGCGCGCCGCGCAGGAGGCCGCGCGCGATGGAAAGACGCTGCTTCTGCCCCGTCGACAAGGCGCCGCCGCCGTGGCCGATCCGGGAGCCGAAACCCTCGGGCATGGCGCGGACGAAGTCGAGGGCACCGGCAAGGCGGCAGGCCGACTCCATGTCGGCGATGTCGGCATCGGCTTTGGCGAGGCGCAGGTTCGCTGCAACGGTGTCGCTCAGCAACTGGTGCTCCTGGAAAACGTAGGCGACGGCGCGTCGGAGCGCCGCGGTGTCGAGATGCGCCAAGTCGACACCGTTCAACGTGATCCGTCCCTCGGTCGGGTGCAGGAACTTCGGCGTCATCTCGGCGAGTGTCGTCTTGCCGGCCCCGCTCGGCCCGACGATGGCCAAGGTCTGCCCGGTGCGCGCCTCGAAGCTCACCGCCTCGAGCGCCCGGCGCCCGTCCGGATAGTGGAAGCCCACACCCTCGAAACGTAACGTCAACGGCTCGGACCACCGCAGTTCCCTCGGCCGCCGAGACGCCGCGCGCGGCTCGACCTGATGGTCCATCGAGAAGAACACCCGCCGGGCGGCTGCCGCGTTGTCCTGCTGATCGATCCAGATGCGACCGAACTGCATCGCCGTCTCGTAGAGCAGGCTGTACATGCGGAGCACCACCGGCGTATCGCCCAACGTGAGTTCGCCGCGCACGATGCCGGTGAAGATCACCCAGAATCCTGCGGTCGCAAAGACAAGATGGACGTTCTCCGCGATCCACTCGACCACGTTCGCCACCCAAACGAGGAGCAGGCTCTGGCGGAAGGATTCCCGGCTCGCGGCGGCAAACTGATCACGTTGCCGTTCGGTGCCGCCAAGGCTCTGCACCGCGGCCACGTTCCGAAAGCCCTCTTCCAACTCGTCGGTAGTGGCGCTGCCCGAGGCGCGGCTCGTCTGGCTTGCGCGCCGTGCCCAGCGCGCAAGGGGCGATGTCGCGACCAGGGTCAGACCGACGGCTGAAAAGCCGATCCAGACCAGTTCCGGCGCGACGCTGCCGTAGACGGCGGTCAGGACCCAGAGATTGGCACCGACGCTGACCACCATCGCGAGCGGATTCAACGTCAGCGCGTAAGAGATCCCCGCGATGGACGGCGCGTCGTGCATCACCCGGAACATCGCATCGCCCGAGCGTTGCAGGTTGAGGCTCGTCAGGGGCTGCCGCGAGAGGCGCGAGAACAGGTTACCGCGCACGCGATGGGTGATGCGCTGGGACAAGCGGATGGCGAGACACAGATCGACGAAGCCGACGAGCCCGTGCGCCACGCTCGCGCCGGCACTGATCTTGTTCTCGGATCGGGTCGCGACGTCCGCTCCTTCCGCCAGATTGGCCTCGAGCAGGGTGTTGCCGGAGTAGCCGACGAACAGGAACAGGACCGCGAGAATGGCCAAGGCATACACTGTGACCGCGAGCGGATCCATGCCCGCCGCGGAGTCGAGGAACCCGTTCATGAAGACGGGATACAGGAGGCCCTTACCGCCCACGGGGATAGCCTGCTGCATGACGCCGTGGTCGATGAGTACCTTCAGGAACCACGGCAACGGCAGACCCAAGCCGTAGATCAGCACCATCAGCCCCGCGCGCGCCGCGACTAGGCGCCGCTCGGGCCAGAGGTAGCCAAGCGCCCGCCCGAAGAGCCCGATGACGTCGCCGCCGGTCAGCGCCGTGCGGACGTCGAGACGGTCGTGGTAGCGCTTATCCACGCTGCCGCTCGTTTGCGGCCACGAGATCGCGGTAGCGGCCTCCCCGCGCCATGAGTGCATCGTGCGTGCCGGACTCCACCACGCCGCCGTCCGCGAGGACGGCGATCCTGTCAGCCGTTCGGATCGTCGACAGCCGATGCGTGATCACGATCACCACCCGACCCCGCGCCCAGGCCCTCAAGTTCGCGAACACCTGCCGTTCGGTCGCGGCATCGAGCGATGCCGTCGGCTCATCCAGCACCAGCACAGGGGCGCCGCGCACCAGCGCCCGGGCGATGGACAGCCGCTGCTTCTGCCCAGTCGACAGTAGGGCACCGCCGACGCCGAGCACGGTCTCGAATCCGTCGGGCAGCGCTTCGATGAACTCGACCGCGAGGGCCACTTCGGCGGCTTCGCGGATCTCGGCGTCCGTCGCACCGGGGCTCGCATAACGCAGGTTGTCCGCGATGGACGTGGGAAAGAGCACGTTCTCCTGCAAGGCGATGGCAACGTGTTCCCGAAGGTCGGCACGGAGAACCGAGCGCAAGTCGACGCCGTCTATGGCAACGCTGCCCTCATCGGGGTCGAAGAGCCTGAGCAAGAGCGCCATTGCCGTCGACTTGCCCGTCCCGGACGCGCCGACCAGGGCAGTCACCTCGCCGGGCCGGGCAGCGAAGTTGAAACCGCGCAGAACCGGCGTGTCGGCCGCGTAGCCGAAGCCGACGCCGTGGAACCGAACCCCTTCGCGGACCGCCGGAAACGGCACCGGCTCGGCGGGGTCGCTCACCTCCGGCTGCTGCGCCAACAGCCAGAACGCGCGACCGAGACCGACCGCCATGTCCTGGGCATAGCACCAGACCCGGACAAGCTCCTCGAAGTGCAGCGCGAAGGCACCGATCCGGCTCCGGCGTGCCTGGTGCACGGCCACCGTCCACTGCGTCACCGACATGCCGAACAAGACCAGCAAAGAAGCGCCGAACACGGCGCCCTCCGCGAGAACGAAGCGGGTCGCGAGGTAGTCCGTGGCGAAGAGCAACAGCGCGAGGAGATAGGAAACCACCACTTTCAACGCCGCGAAGTCGCGCCGCAGCGCAAACGCGGTGTCGAGCGCCTTGGTGGACTCGTCGCGGAACCGCGCCAGGTTCGCATCCTCGAAGCCGTAGGCCTTGATCGCCTGAATCCCCTGGAAGGTCTCCTGCACGCGAGTGAAGAGCTCGGCATTGGCCCGCCGTGCGGCTTGGCTCCACGTGCGCAGCCGAGGCGTCACCACCAGCGCCAAAGCGAGCACCACGACGCTCGCGAGGAGCATCAGCACGGCGAAGTACGGGCTGAAAAGCGTCGCGACCGCAATCTGGAGCACCATCATCGCGATCGAGATCACCGGCTGGACGACTACGTGGTCGATCACCGCGGTCACCATGGCGCTGTCCTGGAAGACCCGGTAGATGCCGTCGCCGGCGGGCATCCGGGCGTGGAATCGAAGGCTCAGGTCCTCGGCGTTCCGGACCATCGTGACGCGCAGGCCCTGGTTGACCCTTTGCAGGATCCAGACCTTGTACATCGCGAGCAGCGTGAACGCGCTGGTGGTGGTCACGAGAATCACCGCCGAGACGATGAGGAACCGGAACAGCACCTCAAGGCGCGCAGATTCGCTCAACGCCTCGACACCCACATAGCCAGCCTCCGGCAACAGCATCACCGCTGCCTGCATGGCGGACAGCGGCTCCGCGCGGCCGACCGAGTCCATCAGGACATCGATGCCGAGAAAGCCGACCGCCGTGCCGAAGCCCAGTAGCAAGAGGTTCAGCCCAAGGAGCGCGAGGAAGTGCCCGATCTGGGCGAAGAGATAGGGCCAGGTCGCCAAGTAGATGCGACCGAGCCCCGTTAAGTCGAGGTGGAGTGCGCCTTCCGTCACACTCGCTCGCGCGTCTGGCCGAGAGCCAGGGCCGGTTTCTTCGGCGCTGCCTCGTAGCTCCGAAAAAACGGCACGGTGCCGTCGATTTGCATTTCCTGAACGGTCATTCGGGCGCGCACGGCGCGCACCGTTACGCCGGCGTCGATGGCGTGGCGGAGGGCGCGGCCATAGGCCGGGTCCACGTGGTCGGCCGGGGCGACGGAGCGGATGCCGGCGTGCAGCACGCAGAAAAGGAGCATCGTGCGATGACCTTGGCGGGCTAGTCTGGCGAGGGCGTTGACGTGGCGGGTGGCGCGTTTGCTCACGGCGTCTGGGAACGCGCCGATGCCGGGTGCGAGCTTCAGGGTCACGGACTTGACCTCGATGAAGGTCTGCTCCGCACGGTCTTGCACCAGGAAATCGAACCGTCCAGCCTCGTCGCCAGGCACGGCCACCTCGCGGCGCACGCTGGCGGACTCGCCGAAGCCTTCCAGCCGACCCTCGCGCAGCGCTTCCGCGACCAGCGCATTGGCGCGCATCGTGTTGACGCAGATCAGGTCTCCGTCGCCGTCCTCGACGTATTCGAGCGTGTTGGGGTACTTGCGCCGGCGGTCGGCGGAAGTGGTGTACCAGATGCGGCTGCCGGGCTCGGCACATCCGGTCATGGCCCCCGTGTTGGCGCAGTGGATCGTGCGCCGAGCGCCCTGCCGGTCGGTGATGTCGGCCAAAAAGCGCTTGTAGCGGCGGATCAGAATGCCGGCCGCAAGGGGCGGGTCGAAGCGCAACCTATTGTCCCGTCGGAATGCGGGCGGTTGGGAGGCTGGGGTATTGCGGGTGTGTTTGGCACGGCCATGTTCGGCGTGTTCGGCATAGCGTGTTCGGCATAGAGAGTTGGCGTGCAACACGGGTTTTGGTAGTTTACGCGCCTTTTTTCGCAAACCCGAACGCCAAGGGGCGAGGTGGGCGGAGCGAAAGGGACGCAATCGACATGGCCGCAAAGAAACCGAAAACCGCTCGCAAGGCAACCGGCAGAGCCCACAGCCGCTCGTCTGCCACGACGGCGAGCAGGCGCGTGAAGAAGGCCGAGACGGCAACGACCCGCGCCGTCAAGGCACGCGCCCGCGCCGCCGCGTCTTCCACTTCCCCCAAGACGCCGGCGCGCAAGACAGCAGCCGCTGCGGCCAAGACCAAGACAGTGAAGGCGCGCAGCAAGAAGGCGGCCACGAAGGCACCCGCGAAGTCTTCCGGCGGCCGCGGGCGCATGGCAGCGGCAACCAAGTCCGCTGCCGCCAAGTCCACGGCGAAACGCAAAACGAGCGCCAAGAAAGCCCCTGCGAAAAAGGCTGCGGCCACCAAGAAGACGACTGCGGCACGCAAGTCCAGCTCCGCAAAGTCGGCCGCCGCCAAGAAGACGGCCCCCGCAAAAAAGACCGCAGCGAAGAAGACCACACCAGCCCAGACCAAGGCTGCCACCAAGAAGACTGCCGCCGCCAAGACGGCGAAGGCAAAGGCCGCCACCAAGAAGACTGCCGCCAAGAGGGCATCCGGGAAGGCGCCGACCAAGAAGGCCGCAAGCGCTAAGGCCGCCACGAAGGCTGCGCCGGCAAAGGCGAAGCCCCGGGCATCATCCAAGGCGGCCACAAAGAAGACTGCCGCGAAGAAGGCACCGGCCAAGACCGCCGCCAAGGCGAAGCCGCGCAAGTCCGCAAGGGCCGCCGCCAAGGCCAAGACCGCGCCGCGCAAGCCGGCGCGGCGTCCGCACAAGCGCCGGGTCAGCAAGCTGCCCATGGTGCCGGCACCCCGCGATCTGCGCGGCGGCGTGCCGATGCCCACCGCGAAGTCCGACAGCTCCGCGTTCCGCGACTTCACGCCATACGAGCCGGGCTCGGGCGAGGCTTACATGAACGCCGAGCAGCTCATCCACTTCCTGAAGATCCTGCAGGACTGGCGCACCAACCTCATGGAGGAAGTGGACCGAACCGTCAACCACCTGCAGGACGAGGCGTCCAACTTCCCGGATCCGCTGGACCGAGCGGTACAGGAGGAGGAGTTTGGCATTGAACTCCGCACCCGCGATCGCGAGCGTCGCCTCATCAAGAAGATCAACGAAACCATCGACCGAATCGACCAGGACGACTATGGCTACTGCGACACTTGCGGTGTGGAAATTGGCCTGCGCCGTCTCGAAGCGAGGCCAACCGCCACCCAATGCGTGGACTGCAAGTCGCTCGACGAACTGCGCGAGCGGCAGTTGCGCGGCTAGGAACCTGTCGGACTTGGCGCGGGCCTTTGGAGGGAGGGCGCCAAGAGCTTGCGCCTCCGGAGCGGCGGATACGCCGCGTATGCGGTGCAAGGTCATGGAGAGGTGGGGGCTGGGGCCAGACGCCGAGCGTTAGCGAGGGGTTTGGCGGCGCCCGCCCTCCAAGCGTGCCGAAGGCGCGCACGCAGCGGAGCCGGCCAAGGCCACCGCAAGTAAGCGTCCCAGACAACGCCAGCAAAGCGCCAGCCTCAAAGCGGGGATAGGCTTGTTCGCCCCCGTACCGGAAATCCGTCGGAAATCCAACACGGGACGACTCGGAAGGCAGAATGCTCTTCGTCCAAGCCCATCAGTCCGCCGATGACCAATGCGCCAGCCTACATCGGGCGGTTCGCGCCCACACCCTCCGGGCCGCTGCATTTCGGTTCGCTCGTGACCGCACTCGCGTCTTGGCTTGATGCACACGCCGCCGGCGGTCAGTGGCTGCTTCGCATCGACGACGTCGATACGCCTCGGGTCGATCCGGCTGCAGAGGAGGCGATCGTTCGAGCCCTCGACGCACACCAACTGCATTGGGACGGCACGATCGTCCGCCAAAGCGACCACGAGGAGCGTTACCGAGCTGCCCTCAGGCGATTGCAGCCGCTGTGCTTTGCCTGCCGCTGCTCGCGGCGCGTCCTCGGCGGCGCCCGGATCTATCCCGGAACCTGTCGCCACCTAGGCTTGGCGAAGAGCGCGACTACCAGCATCCGCATCCGGGTGGACGATGGTCGAATCGAGTTCGAAGACCGAGTCCAAGGCCGCCACACGCAGCAACTCGCGGACGAATCGGGCGATTTCGTCGTCTGGCGACGGGACGACATGGCGGCCTATCCCCTCGCCGTGGTCGTGGACGACGACGCGATGGGCGTCACCCATGTTCTGCGCGGCGCCGATCTGTTGCCGAACACGCCACGCCAGCTCTACATCGCCGACGCATTGGAAACGCGCCGCCCCTCCTACGCCCACCTGCCCGTGATCGTCGAGACGGGCGGCATCAAGCTATCGAAGCACACCGGTGCCACCGCCCTCGACAATCGATTCGCCCGCCACAACCTCACAAACGCCCTGAACCTCCTCGGCTTCGAGCCTCCCCCCGGCGACATTCCCGAACTGCTCGCTTGGGCCGTCGCCAACTGGAACATCCGCAGAGTGCCGGCCGTCGACGCCTTCACCGGCTTCATTGCCTTGAGTTCGTAGGAAGGGTTTGTCCCGTCCGGTGTCGAAGTTCCCTCGCTGCGTTCTATACGGGCGGAGCCAAGCCCAGGGACAGCCCCGCCCCTACGGAGCATTCGCTGCAAGTTGCGTGAGCAAGCCGTAGTGGACGTTACCGGCGCGGGAGGCCCTATGCGTTGCGAAGTCGGGATGGGAGAACTCCGCGTCCGTCTCGACGTAGATGAAGCCACCTGCGGCGAGGCAGGGATGGATGTCCTTGAGGACCGAGGCTAGTAGGGGCGAGTCGAAGGGTGGGTCGAGGAAGATCAGGTCCCAGCGCGGGATGTCCAGCGCGTTCTCTTCTGCCTTGGCTCGGTGCTGGCGCAGGAACACCTGGGCATCAACATGGGCGATCGTGACGCGGGCGTCCAGCATCTGTTGGTGTTGGCGCAGCATTCGTACCGCCGCGCCATCTCGCTCCACGAGGGTGGCATGGGCGGCGCCGCGCGAGAGTGCCTCGAATCCGAGCGCACCGGTGCCGGCGAAGAGGTCCAGCACCCGCGCTCCCGCAATATGCGGCGCGAGCCAGTTGAACAGCGTCTCGCGGGCACGGTCTGGCGTCGGGCGCAATCCTGGGCTCGGGGCAACGGCAAGCTTCCGCCCTCGCCATTTACCGCCGATAATGCGGATGCGGTTGGCGTTCGCCATCAGTGGCCAATCCAAGGGGCAGCGGATGGGCCCCTGCCGTCACTCGCCCCAAGCGCACATCCGACGATCATTCAGCATTCTCAAGACGCATCCAACAGGGAATCCATGGTACTTGCGAGATTCAGGAAGGCACGAACCGAGCGCAAGCCAAGCGACCCGGATGCGGAGCGTGCGGCACAAGTCCCCGCGCCGCCGGAGCGAGCGCGTCGTGAAGAAGGGGAGGTCGCAAAGTCCAGAGAACCCCTCTGGTCGCGCCTGTCCGGCTCGCTCGCCCGCACGCGCCGCCAGCTCGCCGACGGCATCGGCGACCTCATTCTCGGCGAGCGCGTCATCGACGAGGAAGTGCTAGAGGAACTTGAAACCAGTCTCCTCATGGCCGACGTGGGGGTCGAGGCAACAACGAGAATCATGGAGAACCTCGGGCGTCGTGTGTCGCGCCGGGAATTGGCCGACACGCGGGCACTGCGCGGCGCCTTGCGAGCCGAGTTGCTGGACATCCTCCGTCCGGTCGCGGCGCCGTTAGTCATCGGAAACGACCGCCCCCACGTAGTGCTGGTCGTCGGCGTGAACGGCGCCGGCAAGACCACTTCCATAGGCAAGCTGGCGAAGCGCTTGAAGGGCGACGGCCACTCGGTGTTGCTCGCTGCCGGCGATACCTTCCGCGCGGCTGCGGTGGAACAGCTTGGCGCCTGGGGCGAGCGCGAGGACGTTCCCGTGATCGCCCAAGGTCAGGGTGCCGACGCCGCCTCCGTGATCTTCGACGCCGTCGCTGCGGCCAAGGCACGAGGGATCGACGTGGTGCTGGCGGACACCGCCGGGCGCTTGCAGGCCAAGGCTGCCTTGATGGAGGAACTCGCCAAGATCAAGCGCGTGACGGCGCGTCTAGGTGACGGTGCGCCGCATGAAGTGCTGCTCGTGCTCGATGCCGGCGTCGGACAGAACGCCCTCTCGCAGGTAGCGGAGTTCGACCGCGCGGTCGGGCTCACCGGCCTTGCCGTGACCAAGCTCGACGGCACCGCCAAGGCCGGCGTGCTGTTCGCCATTGCCGCCAGGCACGCCCTGCCTGTGAAGTTCATCGGCATCGGCGAGGGCGCCGGCGACTTGCAGCCGTTCGAGCCGGAACCGTTCGTGGACGCATTGCTCGCACCAGAAGAAGCAGCCGATGCGCGAGGGCCCGACGGTAACAGCCAAGGCGCCCGCTAGGGGCGAAGCCGGGACTGTCGGTGGGAAGCATCGCGTTCGAGCACGTCTCAAGGCGCTTCGACAACGGCGCCGAAGGGCTGCACGACGTGTCTGTATCCTTCGCCGAAGGCTCGATGGCATTCATCACCGGACATTCCGGTGCCGGCAAAAGCACCTTCCTGAAGCTGCTGCTCGCCATCGATGTCCCAACGCGAGGCCGGATTCTCGTCGGCGGTGTCGATGTCGTCCGGCTTCCGCGCCGCCGTTTGCCGCTGTATCGACAGCATTTGGGGGCGGTGTTCCAGGATCATCGCCTGCTCGCCCGCCGCAGCGTGTTCGAAAACGTGGCGCTGCCTTTGCGCGTGGTGGGAATGCGAGAACGCGACATCGCCCGGCGGGTGCGGGCCGCCCTGTCGAGCGTCGAGCTTCTCGACAAGGTGAACTTGCCGCCGCGCTACCTCTCGGTGGGCGAACAGCAGCGGGTGGGAATCGCCCGCGCGGTCGTGAATCGTCCTCGGGTTCTGCTTGCCGATGAGCCCACCGGCAACCTCGATCCGGAGCTATCGCAGAGCATCATGGGGCTGTTCCGGCAGTTTCATCAGATCGGCACCACCGTGCTCATCGCCACGCACGACCGCGCGCTGATCGATGCCTTCGGCGGCCGCGTCGTGGAGCTGGACCACGGCGCATTGATCCGCGACAACGGTGCGGCGGGAGACTCGGGCCATGGATGACTCGCGCATCGAGACCAATCCGCCGGCGCACGAGGCCGGCGCCGGCAACCAATCGTCCGAGGCGAGCGCCGCTCAGGAAGGCGCAGTCGCGCAGGATACCCGGCCACCGTCCACTCCCAAGGGGGCCGCGTTTCCTTGGGAGTCCGAGCGCCGGCCCTTGGGTACGTTCTTTCGCGACCACTTCCGTGAGGCGCGGGAAAGCCTCGCCTTCGTGGCCGGCGCGGCAGGCACGACGCTGCTCGTGTGGCTGCTCATGGGCATCGCCTTGGGGCTTCCGGCCGGTCTCTATGTGTTGCAAGCCAATCTCGCCGGGGTGGCGGAGGGGTGGCGCGGGTCGACTGGCATCTCGGTGTATTTCGAGCCCGGCGCAGAAGCGGGCGTGACGCTGGCATTGGCGGAACGGCTGCGTGCGCAGCCAGGGGTGGCAGACGTGCGATTGATCACGGCGGACGAAGCGCTCACCGAGTTTCGCGACTATGGCGACCTTGCCGGTACGGTGGAGCTACTCGGCGGCAATCCGCTGCCGGCCACCCTGCGCGTCTCTTTCGACGCGCCGCTCGCCGCACAAACCGCCGAGGCCCTGAGCGCTGGACTGCGGCAGGAAGAAGCCGTGGAGGACGTGGTGGTCGAACGGACCTGGCTCGAACGGGTGGCTTCGTTGTCAGCACTGGTGCAACGCCTCGGCTGGGTCGTCGCATTGGTGCTCGGGGTGGGCGCCGTGTTGGTGACTTCCTCGTCAGTCCGCGTGGCGCTGGAATCGAGGCTGGACGAGTTGCGGGTACTGAAGCTGGTCGGCGGCACCGACCCCTTCATGCGTCGCGCCTTCCTGTACCTCGGCTGCCTCTACGGCCTTGGCGGCGCGGTGTTCGCGGCGATGATCGTCTCGCTGACGCTGTTCACGGTGGAGCAGCCGTTGGTGCGGTTGCTTGCCACCTACGGCGGAGACCTTGAATTGCGCGGCTTCGACGCCACATTCCTAGTGGTGCTCTTGGGCGTCGGCGCGTTGCTCGGGGTGATCGGTTCGATGGTCGCTTGTCGGCAAAGACTGCGGAACCTGGACATCCTTGCTTGAGGGTACTAACCGGGAATGGCCCCCTAACGTTGGACGCCGAAGTCAGCCACTTTGCCCGCCCCTGAATCGAGGAAGCTCTCGATTCCACGGAAGGGCGAAAGATCGCACAGGAGTTTTCGCGCAAGCGAAAACTCCCAACGCGCCCGAAGGGCGCGCGGGCGCTGCTGGCACTCAATGGGGTCGAGTGCTAAACTCTGCCATGAAGTGTTACCGGAGGTAGCAAATGAGCGCACAAGTCCTCTCCCTAGAGAGCCTCTCGCCGGGGCGCGACTTGGATGCCTATGTCCAGACCGTCAATGCCTTCCCTGTGCTGACGCCGGAGGAGGAACGGTCGCTGGCGGAGCGCTTCTATCAGGATGGAGACCTCCTCGCGGCTCGAGAACTCGTGCTGCGCCACCTTCGCTTCGTGGTTCACCTCGCGCGGGGCTACCGCGGCTATGGCCTGCCGGAAGCCGACCTGATCCAGGAAGGCAACGTGGGCCTCATGAAGGCGGTCAAGCGCTTCAACCCGGAAGTGGGCGTTCGCCTCGTCTCCTTCGCCGTGCACTGGATCCGCGCCGAGATGCACGAGTTCATCCTCCGCAACTGGCGCATCGTCAAGGTCGCCACCACCAAGGCCCAGCGCAAGCTGTTTTTCAACCTGCGCGGCAGCAAGAAGAAGCTTGGCTGGCTGAACGCCGCTGAGACCAAGGCCATCGCCAGTGATCTCGGAGTCGACCCTGCGGTCGTCACGCAGATGGAAAGTCGCCTCTCCGCCCACGACCTGGCCTTCGATGGCCATGCAGGAGACGACGACGATGACGGTCCCGTCGCCCCCGTCCACTATCTGGAAGACGCCTCCAACCCTGCCGATCTGGTGGCGCAAGAAGATGCCGACAATGCCGCTGCCGCGGGTCTGCACAGCGCCATGAAGCAACTCGACGACCGCAGCCGCGACATCCTGAACGCCCGCTGGCTCGGCGACGGCAAGGAAACACTCCAATCCCTTGCCGACCGCTACGGCGTCTCCGCTGAACGCATCCGCCAACTCGAAAAGAACGCCATGAAGAAGATCCGCAAGTTCATGGAAGCGGAGGCCATAGCCGCGTGATTCTGGAGGGAGGGCGTCTCGCCCTCCCCAACCGGAAGCGAGCACCGGCGAACCCGTAGGCCAGCAGTTGCGTAGCGACCGCCGAACCGCTCATCGAGCGCTGTCTTGGTGGCACTTTTGCGAAACGTGCGCGCCTTACGGCGCGTGGGAGGGCAAGATGCCCTCCCCCCAAGTACTCGCCCCAAGGTCGCCGTCGCGGTGCGTGGCCGGCGTCAGTTCCTTCCGCTTCAGCGACTCGGCGTCCCCGGCGGGGTCGGAACTCAAAACGGCCTGTATGCTCGGGAGATAAACCGTGGACGCCCGCAATGAAGGTCGGGTATATGTGCGGCGACGTGGGCGCAGCACTGCGGCGCAGGAACGGGCCCTAGTCGAACTCGCGCCGCGCTACGTCGTGACGCTACCGACGCACGGCCGGGATTGGGAAGACGCCTTTGGCCGCGCCGGGCCGCTTCTGGTCGAGATCGGCTTTGGCATGGGTGACGCGCTCGCTGCCTTCGCGAGCGCCCATGCGGATTGGAACTGCGTCGGCATCGAGGTCTATCGCCCCGGCATCGGCGCCCTGATGCTCGCCTGCGAACGCGAGGGGCTCGCCAATGTCCGCATCGTCGAAGCGGAGGCGATGACGGTGCTGCGGCGGCATGCAGCGGCAAGCATGGACCGCATCCACGCCTTTTTCCCGGACCCTTGGCCCAAGAAGCGCCACCACAAGCGCCGCCTGGTGAACGCCGAATTTGCGCACGAGGCCGCCCGCTGCCTCGTGCCCGGAGGAGTGTTGGCCCTCGCGACCGACTGGCGCGAGTACGCCGAGCAAATGCTGCTCATTTTCGAAGCCTCCCCAACACTCGACGGGGGCGAGACCGAGCGCCCACCGGAACGCCCGCAAACCCCATTCGAAGCCAAGGGGGCCGCCGCCGGCCACCACATCACCGACCTCGCCTACCGCCGCATCTGACGCGAGGCCGGTGGCGCCCGGCAGGGCAGTTCGCTATAACCGTGCTTCGACGCTTGCAGGGGGCCGCTGAGATGGAGACGGAAGAGCACCAGCGCGAGGACGATCGTGAATCGTGGGACGCGTATTGCGCCGCGGGGATCGCGCGGGCCGAGGGGCTCGGCAACCGCGGACCGATGCGTTTCGATGCCGATGGACGCCTCGAACAGGACATCCTGGATGCGTACCGGCGCACCGGCTTCTACGTCTTCACCGGCGTCTTGGAACAGGCGGAGGTCGACGAGCTGAAGCGGGAGTTCGACGAAATCCTGGACAACGCCCCGGTCAGTGTGGATGCCGAGGTGGACCACGAAGGCCGCCCGGTGAAATACCTCGGCTACTACTCGATGTCCACGGACGATGTGTTCCGAGGTCACGGCACCGAACCCACGGACGCGGGGTCGGCTCCCCGCGCTGTGGTGGGCCTCGTCTCCCATCCGCTGATGATGATGGACTCGGCGCTACGCGTGTACGCCCATCCGAAGATTCTCGCCACCGTCGCGAGCGTCAACGGCGAGGACTTCGTCCCCTTCCACGAGAGCATCTTCCACAAGGGCGCTGGCGAAGGTCCGCCGACGCCCTGGCATCAGGATGGCCGCACCCACTGGACCGAAGACGGTGACGCCCTCGAACAGTCGGACGGCGGCGGCAAAACCCACGGCTTCAACTTCTCCGTGTCGTGGTCGCACTGCACGCCGGAGAACTGCCTGTGGGTCGTTCCGGGCAGCCATCGCAAGTGGCGGCTTGCAAACGACGGCAAGTTTCCGCCCATCACGGAGCGTCTGCCGAACGCCGTGCCGGCCCTGCTTGAGCCAGGCGACTGCGTGATGGTCAACCGCAGTTCTCTGCACGGCTCCTATCCGAACCGCTCGCCCGAGCGGCGCATCACGATGGTGCTCGGCTATCACAACCGCGCCTCGGCCATCGGTGCCGAGACCACCAACGTACATGCCTTCAAGACGCCGGGGCAGAAGAAGAAGATCAAGTACAGCGAGGACTATGTGCTGAAACGTGCGCGCATGATTCCCCTCGCCATCGATGCCCGGCGGCAGCGCTATCCCCTCGAGACGCCGCACGACTACAAGGGCGCCTACATCGGCGGCGGCGAGTGGAACGAGGCGGCGCGGGCGGAGATCAGCCGAGACGGCGACGAATACTGGCAGCGGGACATCACCCTCTGACCAGGCCCGGGGACCGGCTCGAAGCCGGGCGTCTGTCGCATGCTGCACAAATGCGTGCAGAGTCGTTGGGCGAAACCGGCCGCGCCTGGGTGGCTCGCTTGCCGGATTTGGTCAGGGAGCTCGAGCAGCTTTGGGGTGTTGAGGCGGGGGGCTCCCTCGCTGGCGGTTCAGAGAGCTTGGTTGCAGAGGCGACACGAGCCGACGGCACCGAAGCGGTGCTCAAGGTCGGATTGCCGGGAAGCGCTGACCTCAATGCCGAGGCAACCGTCTATCGCCTGGCGTCGGGCCGGGGCTATGCGAAGCTGCTAGCCCACGACCCGGAGCGCAATGCGCTTCTGCTCGAGCGCCTTGGAATGCCGCTCAGTCGGCGCTGCGAATCCACAGGGGCCCGTATTCGCGCCATCTGCCGGACCTTCGACGACGCCTGGGTCTCCGCCGGGTTGGATCACGGCCTCATGACCGGCGCGGAGAAGGCCCGCTGGCTGGCCAACTTCATCGCCGAGCAATGGCACGCCCTCGGCCAGCCGTGCTCCGCCAAGGCGAAGAACCAGGCGCTCGACTACGCCGAGGAACGCGCCGCGGCTTTCAATCCCGAGCAATCCGTTCTGGTACATGGCGATGCCCACGCCGAGAACACACTCATCGCCGAAGACCCGGGCGCGGATGCTTCCTTGCGCGGCAAGTTCATCGACCCCGACGGTCTCATCGCCGAGAAAGCCTGCGACCTCGCCCCGATCATGCGCGACTGGAGCGAGGAACTCCTCGCTGGCAACACCGAAGCGCTAACCCGCGCCAGATGCGACCTCTTGGCCGAACTCACCGACGTTCCCACTCGCCCCATCTGGCAATGGGGCTACATGGAACGCGTCTCCACGGGCCTCGTAATGCTCGCCATCGGCCAGCGCGAGGAGGCGCGCCAAACCTTGGCCGTAGCCGACGGCCTAGCCGGCGTTGCCGCACCAGAGTGACGGGCCGAGCGGCGGACATCCGCGCAGGCGTTCTGGTAGGCGCGACCCTTGTGGTCGCCGTCGCCAGGAAGGCAGAATGCCAACGGCCCACCATTAGCAATACAATCATGTCTCGTTTCTAAAGCCGCGCCACGACCGCCGCGACCCGAATGTCCTCCGCTGCCGAGCCCACAACACACCAGCCGCGTCGCAACGCCAGACACCGCAGCAACCGCCTCGCCATCGTCGAAGCGGCGATCGCGGCGCTGAGCGTCAACCGCGGCGCCACCATGAGCGAGATCGCCGCCCGCGCCGGCGTCGGGCGGGCCACCCTGCACCGACATTTCCACACCCGAGACGAACTCGTGCGCGCCATCGGCGCCCAGTGCGTCGAGGAGATGAACGCGGCTGTGCAGGCGGTCGATGCAGCGGATGCTCCGCCAACAGAACGGCTGCGGGCGATGTTCAACGCGGTGATCCCACTCGGCGATCGCTACAGCTTCCTTGCCTTCGAAACTGCGGATGACGAAGTCGTCCGAGCCAGTTACCGCACCCAGCTTCGCTGGACGGAGGCGTTGGCGGAGGAACTGAAGGCAACCGGAGACATCGCGTCCGACGTGCCGACGCGCTGGGTGGTTGGACAGGTTGACCAACTGGTCTGGACCGGTTGGAAGGCGGTCGCCGATGGCTACGTAACTGGCGACGAGGCGTCGGAGCTCGCTTGCAGAACGCTAATCGACGGACTGAAGCAGCCGTCCGAGGGAGCCGTCGGCCGCATCTTGGGCCGTCGCGGGCGTGCACCTGTGGTCGCACAGGAGCGGATTCGAGCGGCGCGGCTGAATGACCGCCCGTGATCGTCGTCGTTGACGCCAGCGTAGCGCTCAAGTGGTTCCTCAAGTGGCGCCCCGAAGAGGCGGACGCCGATGCTGCGGTCGCCATCCTCGAGGCCGTTGGCGACGGACGTCTGGAGATGTTGCAGCCGCCGCATTTCATCGCCGAAGTGGCGGCAGTTTTGACACGGGTAAACCCGGATGGCGCACTGCAAGACCTAGACGACTTAGGACAGGTCGATTGGACGGTTGCGGAATCGTCGACGATCTACGCGCCGGCGGCAACACTCGCCATCCGGTTGCAGCACCACCTGTTCGACACGCTCTACCACGCGACGTCACTGTCGACGCCCGGCGCGATGCTCATCACCGCCGATGATGCCTACTTCGACAAGGCGGCACCAGAAGGCCGCGTGGTCCGGCTGGCGGATTTCACCCTGCCGACGGACTGATGCGCCGTTGCGCGGGTTCGAACGCGCCGCATCGCCCGTGTCAAGAGCCTGCTGCCTCTCCACCGGAATCCACTTGGTTTCACGGGCACGTCGCGTTGCCGCCGACGACCCTTCGGCCTAGGCGATTCCGGCATGCCCAAAAAACTTAGCCCTCCAGCACAGGGCGTCGGTCACCGCGAGGCCCCTCGTTGTATTCCAAGGGCAGGTGCTCGGATGGTTCCCCAAGCGATGGGCAGGCAGATTCGTTGCCGGTGAATGCGGGCTGAAGACCGTTGACAACGCCCGCCAACATTGAGACACTGATGTCTCAATTTTGACGAGGAGGACTTCCCGAAGGCCGTCCTCTTCGAGGCCGAAAAGGCCTGAACCTCAACGAACCGCGGTGAAAGACCCAAATGGACTACCTGACCCAGACCATCTCCGAGGCTCGCATCTACGAATGGGAGATCCTTCTCGGCGACTGGATGTTTCTGGCCGCGGCAGGATTGTTGTTGTTCGAACTCGGCCGGCTTGCTCTGAAGAAAGCGCTGCGCTGGAACGTGATCGGCGACGCTGCCACCAACTTCGTGACCCTCATCGCCTTCATCGGCATCGCTTTCGTGCTGCTCGGCGCGCTGTATGTCGGAACGTACTATTTCTTCTACGAATACTTCCGCCTGACCACCATTCCCATCAACCCTTGGTCGGTTGCCCTTTGCATAGTGCTGGCCGACCTTGCCTATTACTGGGAGCACCGCTTCACGCACCGGGTGGGCATCGCCTGGGCCACCCACACCGTGCATCACAGTTCGCCCCATTTCAACATCTCCGTCGCCTATCGCTTCGGCCCCTTGGACGGGTTCTTCCCACTCTTCTTCCACCTCCCCTTGTTGATTGCTGGCTTCAACCCGGTGCTGGTGCTGTTCGCCGAGGCGATCGTGCAGCTCTACCAAACTCTGCTGCACACGGAAGTGATCGGCAAGCTGCCCCGGCCCGTGGAGGCCGTTATGAACACCCCTTCTCACCATCGCGTCCACCACGGCAGCAACCCGCGCTATCAGCCTGTCGGACTTTGCTGTCTGACATGAACAGACGGTCGATGGGGTACATTCA
>VXSY01000158.1 GCA_009837725.1 Gammaproteobacteria bacterium
GGGGCTGGGGCCAGACCCCGAGCGTCAGCGAGGGGTTTGGCGGCGCCCGCCCTCCCTCCGAGTGCGGCGCGGCAAGGTGAAAAGTGAGACGCCACCCGTGGATGTAAACGGGTTGACACAACCCGGCGTTTTCTGAAACATCGCGACGCCCGCGCATGTGGGCTTGCGGTGCTTTAGGAGTGGCCGCTTGTCGCGTGCGCTTTTTTTGGATGTGGCCAAATGCATGTCCATTCACGCAAGGCGAGCCGCCGGGCCAATCAACAGTCACACCGCGCGGTGCGTCGAACGCAAAGAGAGGAACATTCAATGACGAAGAAGGTACTGCACGGGGCGGCGCTGTTTCGCGGCGTCTCGTGGAGCGCAGTCATCGGCCTTGTCGCCAGCGCGGCATTCGCGCAGGCGCAGCAGACGGACGACGACGATCGAATGATCGAGGAAGTCGTTGTTACCGGATCGCTCATCAAGAAGGACAACTTCGACTCGGCCTCGCCACTCAAGGTGCTCGACGCCGTGGACATCGAGGCGGAATCCACCCCGGCCATGGGCGAGATCATCTACAACCAAACCTTCAACTACGGCTCCGACGCCTTCGCCTCGCACTACTCGGTGACCAATCCCGAGGGCAACCGCACCGGTGCGAACCTGCGGGGTCTGGGCGGCGGCGCCACGCTCACGCTGCTGAATGGCAAGCGCGTGCTCGACGCCAACCTCAACAACCTCATCCCGCAGATCGCCGTGCGGCGGATCGACATCCTCAAGGACGGCGCATCGGCGCTGTACGGCTCCGATGCGGTGGCGGGTGTGCTCAACATCGTGCCGAAGACGGGCTACCAAGGCGCGGAAGCCGGCGTCCAGTACCAGATGGACAGCCGCGGCGACCACAGCGAGCAGGTGGCCAACTTCATCCTGGGTGACCTCACAGACAACGGCTACTTCACCGTTGCGCTTGAGTATCGGCAGCGCACGGCGCTGTTCCAGACCGAACGCCCCAACCTGCTCGGCAACAGCTTCTCGAGCTCCGGCACCGGCAACCCCGGCACCTACAACGTGCCCGTCCGGGGCGAGGACGGCTCCATCGTCGGCAGCGCCCGCACCCCAGATCCGGGCTGTGGCGTGGCGCAAAGCCCCGGCGGCAACGGCCTCGGCACGGAGATCGGCAACTACCGCAACAACATCTCCGGCAACCTGGTCGGCACCACCTGCCGCTTCCAGTTCGGCGAGTTCTTCAACTTCGTGACGCCGAACAAGGTGCTCAACACCTACGTCAACTTCGAACGGCAAGTGACGGACAACCTAGCCTACAACGCCGACCTCATCTACTCCCGCCAGCGTACCCGCAGCCGCGGCTCCCCCACCAACCCCGGTGGCCGCGTCCGCGACATCAACCTCGCGCTCGGCGGCGTTTCCGGCGATCATCCCGGCAACCCGTTCACGGCCTTCTACGACCGCAACGGCAACGGCAGGGTCGATCTCGGCAACCGGGAAGTGCTGCACGCCCAAGACATGAACGGCGACGGCATCCCCGATCGGGACGCCGACAACAACGTCCTCCTGGCCGAGGATCCGTTCGATCCCAGCATGGGCATCGAGTTCAACGAGGACGTGCAGATCGCGGCGCTGCGGCTGTTCGGCAAGCTCGGCAACCTGCCGTCGAACCTCGACGCCTCCGGCGCTAACCTCGGCTACGCCACCTACGACATCAACACCTACCGCATGGGTCACAACCTCACCTACACCTTCAGCGAAGGCTGGCTCGGCGACCGCGGCTGGGAGGTGATCGGCTCGGTGCAACTGCAGCAGAACGTGGACTTGCGCTTCCGCAAGAACGGCAGCTATCGCGCCGTTCTGTTGGGTCTGCAAGGGGAACTCGGGCCAGCACCGGGTGTGCCGGACGGCCATCCGGATCAGTACCGCTACTACAACCCGTTCTCCACGAGCGCGCTCAACTGCCGCTACCGCAACTGCACGGACCCGGGCGCGGCCAGCAACCCGAACCTCGGCGACTATCCGAACCACCAGTTCGTGGCCGATGCCATCGACATCAACGCCATTCGCCTGCTCAAGACCACGCTCACGTCGTATGACGTGCTTGCCACCGGCGACCTGCACGACGGCTGGGCCGGCACCATCGCCGGTGCGGTTGGCCTCGAGCGGCGTTCGGTGCGGCTCATCTGGGACGCCCGCAGCGACGAGAACCAGTGCAACAACTGGTACGACGCCTGCTCGTTCGACTACACGGCGCAGGACGTGATCGAGTCCGCCTTCTTCGAGGTGGCGGTGCCGTTCGTCAGCGACGAGACCTTCGGCGAGGGCGAGGTGCAAATCGCCGGGCGCTACACCTCCTATGAGGGCGTTGGCAGCACCTTCGATCCGAAGTTCGCGGTGCTGTATCAGCCGCTCGACTGGATCTCGCTGCGCGGCTCCTACTCGACCGCCTTCCGGGCGCCGAGCATCAGCCAGCGCTTCGCGCCGGAGTTCTCCTTCCTGCAATCCACGAACGATCCCTTCTTCGGCGACTTCGAGGGCACCTACCGCACCAACATCGGCGGCGGCGATCCGACGCTGAAGCCGGAGGAAGCGGAGGTGTACAACGTCGGCTTCTCGCTGGCGCTGCTCGACGGCGACCTCAACGTCGGCGTGGACTACGCCAACTACTACTTCACGGACCGCATCACCTTCCTGCGCGGCCCGCGGGTGGTGGAGACGGACTTGCGGAACTTCCTCGCGCGGTTCCCGCAGCCCGGCTGCACCGGCGCCTCGTCGAGCGCCTGCCCTCCGGGCAGCGTCAATCGCGACGACGCCGTCAACTGGGTGGAGAACTTCCAGGATCCGAACATCGTCCGCGGCGGACCGCCGTCGTACTCGATTGTCTCGGTACGCGGCAAGTACGTGAATGCCGACGTGATGGACCAGACCTCGGTGGACGCCTACGCCAACTACACCTGGCGGCTCGAGTCGCTCGGCACGCTGCGCTTCGACGTGCAGGCGACGCAGATTCTCGAGTACATGTACGACTTCGGCGGCGGCAACACCGGCGATGCCGTGGGCTTGCAGAACCTCGGCATCGACGTGATCCCGACGTTGCCGGAGTTCCGCGTCATCGGCTCGGTGAACTGGAACCAGGGCAACCACAACGCACTCGTGCGCGGTCGCTGGAACTCGGCCATCGATGCCAACTGGACCTCGGTGAACATCGAGGGCGTCACCTATGTGGACTTGACGTACTCGTACCGCTTCGCGGGCCTGATCGGCGACAGCAGCACGCTCATGGAACTGGGCGCTCGAAATCTGTTCGACGCCTATCCAGACCCACTGAGCGGTGCCTTCGGTGCCAACATCGAACTCGCCATCCACGACCCCCGCGGACGCATGGTGTTCGCCCGGTTGCGGCACGAGTTCTGATCGAAGGGCCTCAAGGCCCTTGCACAAGTCAAGCGGCGCGGGGGGATACCCCGCGCCGCTTTCTTTTTCAGCGCATTCCCGTCTTCAGCGCATCCCCGTCGCCGATCGAAGCCGACCCCCGCTCCACCGCCGGCCGGATGGCGCGGTCCCCAAA
>VXSY01000252.1 GCA_009837725.1 Gammaproteobacteria bacterium
TCCGGCAGGGTGATAGGGCGGCTTGGGCTGGGGCAAGAAGCGTTGTCCGAAGGCAGCGGTTTCTTGTGGCGCTAGCAGGCTCTCGGACTTGTGATGGGCGGACCTTTGGAGGGAAGGCATCCTGCCTTCCATGCGCCCTCTGGCGCGCTGACCGCGACCTGCAAGAAAGCGCCTGTAGGCGCTAAGGAAGGCAGAATGCCTTCCCTCCGAAGGCCCGCCTTGTTCACGCACTAGCAGCAAGCTAGGTGAGGGCTGGGGCCAGGCCCCGAGCCCAACTAGCGGCGTTTGGCTAGGCCGACCCCGGACAGAACATGTAGCCCTTGCCCCAGATCGTCTTGATGAAGACGGGCGTTGCTGGGTCAGGCTCGATCTTGCTGCGCAGACGTGTGACGCGCACATCGATGCTGCGGTCAAACGGCGCGCGCCGGGTGCCGGTGAGCAGGTCGAGGATGCGGTCCCTGTCGAGCACGGTGTTCGGATGCCGTACCAGCACGTCGAGCAACTCGAACTCGCCGGACGTGAGCGCCACGGTGCGTCCATCCCGCGTCAGCCGGTGGGCACTGAGATTGAGCTCGAAATCCCCGAACGTGATGGTCTGTGCCTCGCGCCGAGCGCCTCGGCGCAGCACGGCGCGCACCCGTGCCAGTAGTTCGCGCGGGTTGAAGGGCTTGGCAAGATAGTCGTCGGCGCCGATTTCGAGGCCGACGATTCGATCGACGTCGTCGCCCTGCGCCGACACGATGATGATCGGCAAGTCGCGGTCGCGCCTCATGCGACGAGCAATGGAAAGACCGTCCTCGCCGGGCAGCATGAGATCGAGGATCATCAGGTCCACTTCGTTCGTTTGCAGCGCGGCGTCCATGGCGACACCGTCTTCCGCCACCAACACTTCGAAGCCTTGGCTCGAGAGGTACTCCTCGGTGAGTTCGAGGAGTTCCGGATCGTCGTCCACCACCAGCAAGGTCGCCGGCGGCTTGCCTTGCGAGGCGCTGCCGTCCACCGCGGCGGCCCCTGCCTTGGCCGTCGGCGATTCCTTTGAGATGCTCTCGGCCGCAGTCACGATTGGCGGGCGTCCCGCTCTCCGTCCGCCGCCACCTCGCTGGTCGCATCCGCGCTCTCTTGCTTCGATTCCGGTTCGGTGCTGCGATGCTCGAACCCGGTGCCGAAGCCCTCGCGCGTCGCCGGCTCGCCGGCGTCAGCATGCGGAGCTGCTTCGAGAACAGGCGTTTTCAGCCCGGCGCGGATCGGGGGCCGTGGCGCCGATGGTGCTGCGTCCAATCCCAGCTCACCGTCGTACAGTTCCAGCGCATCGATGCCAAGCACTGCGCTGGCGTCTTCCAGAATGCGTCCAAAGCGCGCCCGCGAACTGACCGGAATGCGAGTGGGTTCGCCGTTGGCCGCCATGCGCTTGCGCATCTCGACGAAGTACCAGCGACGCTCTTCGTCGTCCATCGCCTCCCACCGACCCCCGAGGTCGGAGAGCTGCTCGTCAGAAAACTGCGCGAACGGATTGGTGGCCTCAACGGCCATGCCACCGTCCGCGGCAAATGCTCCCGAAGCCACCAACACCAACGTCGCCGGCGCATGTCGCCAACGCCTCGCGCGCACGTCTTTCGGCCTCGTTTGCTTAAAGGTCATCGGTGTGCGTGGTTCCTCGCGAAATCCACCAAGACCGGCCCCGCATGGGCCGCTGGGACAACCAAGTGAACGCCTTTACGCGCCGAATTGCAACGGCGTTCGAGGCACGCCAAGGCGCAAAGAAAAAGGGCTGGCGCGCTCGTCCACGCGCCAGCCCTCGATTGCCTTCTTACCGTTGCAAGCCGCCAGGTCCGGACGGCTCGCGACGCCTATTAGGCGCGCTCGAAGAGGCCTGCGGCGCCTTGGCCGCCGCCGATGCACATCGTCACCACGCCATACTGCTTCTCGCGGCGTTGCAGTTCGCGCAGGATGCTGCCCGTGCAGCGCGAACCGGTCATACCGAAGGGATGGCCGATGGAGATGCTGCCGCCATTGACGTTGTACTTCTCGTTGTCGATGCCGAGCTTGTCACGGGAGTACACGCACTGTGACGCGAACGCTTCGTTCAGCTCCCACAGGTCGATGTCGTCCTGGCGCAGGCCCGCATTCTCGAGCAGACGCGGAATGGCGAACACGGGGCCAATGCCCATTTCGTCCGGCTCGCAGGCAGCGACCGTGAAGCCGCGGTACACGCCCATCGGCTGGATGCCGAGCTGATTGGCGCGCTCGGCGCTCATCAGCAAGGTCATGGATGCGCCATCGGACAACTGCGATGCGTTGCCGGCGGTGACCGTACCGTCTTCCTCGAAAGCCGGCTGCAGGCCCGCGAGCCCGTCCAGGGTGGTGGTCGGGCGGTTGCATTCGTCGCGGTCCACCGTCACTTCCGCCATGCTCTCCTCGCCGGTTTGCCGGTCGACTTGCTTCATGGTCACCGTCATCGGCGCGATTTCCTCGTCGATGTAGCCGGCGGCCTGAGCCTTGGCATAGCGCAACTGGCTTTGCAGCGCGTACTCGTCCTGCATCTCCCGGGTGACTTGGTAGCGTCGGGCGACTACCTCGGCGGTGTTGCCCATTGCCATGAAGATTGCCGGCTTTTCCTCGATCAGGCGCGGGTTGCGGGTGTCGCTGCCCCGCGGCGACCGGGTTGCGCCGGAGATCGAGTCGACGCCGCCGGCCATGGCGATGTCGGTCTGACCGGAAGCAATCTGGTTCGAAGCGATGGCGATCGACTGCAGGCCCGACGAGCAGAACCGGTTGATCGTCATGCCGGCCGTGGTGATCGGCAACTTCGACAGCACAACCGCGAGCCGTGCCAGGTTGCCGTCCTGTTCGCCTGTGTGGTTGGCGGCCCCCACGACCACGTCTTCGACCTCTTGTGGCGAGACGTTGGGGTTGCGCTCCAGCAACGCGTCGATGCAGTGGGCAAGCATGTCATCGGATCGCGTCAGATTGAAGCTACCGCGGTGGGACTTGGCGAGTCCCGTGCGGATGCTGTCTACGACTACGACTTCTCGTGCCATTCGGTTTCCCCTTCCTCAAGGTGCTTAAGAAAACAAACGGCCCGCTCATCGAACCGTGCAAGCGAGCGAGTGTACCCAAAACGCCGCCGCATGGGGTGGCGGGATTTCGCCGGACAGTTCATGCGTGCGCCCTCCTTGTCGGTGCAGTTGTAGTCCACGAATAGGCCCGACGCTGGGCGCGTGACAAGGGGGCCTTCGGAGTTCCCACGCCGCCGGGGACGCCGGGTCGCCGACGCGCAGGGAACGTGGCATCTGCCTTCGAGGGTGCGGGCGACCCTCGGAGGGAGGGCGTCTCGCCCTCCGGCGCGCCGCAAGGCGCGGCCTGTGGTGCACGTGCCTGTTCCCCGAACCCGCGCGCCTATCGGCGCGTGGAGGGCGAGACGCCCTCCCTCCAAAGGCCCGACCTTCGAGCCCAATCACCAAGAAATCAATGGCTTGCGCGATTTGTTCCATGTGAGCTCTCCACCCCGCGTGGCGGGCCGCGGACTCGCAG
>VXSY01000124.1 GCA_009837725.1 Gammaproteobacteria bacterium
CAGGGTGGCTCCTATAATCTGCCGCTGCCCTTCGCGTGAAGGCATGGAGACGCATGGAGCGGGAAACTTCACTGGAAGTGATAGTGCTTGCGGCTGGAGCTGGCACGCGGATGCGTTCTCGGCTGCCGAAGATGCTGCATCATGTTGGTGGGCGGCCCTTGCTTGGGCACGTGCTAGATGCGGCGGGGGTTTTGCAGCCGGCGGCCTTGCGGGTAGTGGTTGGCGAGGGGGCTGAGGCGGTGCGGGCAGCGTTTTCGGCTCGAACCGACGTCCACTGGACTTTGCAGCGCGAACGCAAGGGCTCGGGTCATGCGGCGATGCAGGCGCTGCCGGACGTGGCCGACGACGCCACGGTGCTCGTGCTCGCCGGCGATGTGCCGCTGGTTCGGGCAGAGGTGCTCGAGCGATGCGTGGCCGGGGCCGTCTCTGGCTTGGCGCTGGTTACGGCGCATGTCGGGCAACTGGCTGGCCTCGGTCGCATCGAGCGCTCGGCGGATGGTCGCGTCACCGGCATCGTTGAGGAACGCGACGCTACTCCCGAACAGAAGGCCATCCGCGAGATCAACACCGGCATCCTCGCGGCGCCCGCCGCCCTGCTGGGCGAACTGCTTGGCGAAGTGGGTGCCGACAACGCCCAAGGCGAGCACTACCTCACCGATGTCGTCGGCCTTGCGGCGCATCGCGGCATCTCCATCCGCGCGGTGGAGGGAGGAGCGACGGAAGCCCTCGGCGTCAATGACCGTCGCCAGTTGGCGCAAGCGGAACGGCATTGGCAGCGTGCGCAGGCGGAGCGACTGATGGCCGGCGGTACTACCATCGCCGACCCCACCCGATTGGACATCCGTGGCCACCTCACTGCCGGGCGTGACTGCTTCATCGACATCAACGTCGTTTTCGAGGGGGAGGTCACACTCGGCGACGACGTGGTGGTGGAGGCAGGCTGCGTAATCCGCGACGCCACGGTCGGCGATGGCGCCCACATCAAGCCCCACAGCGTCATCGACGGCGCCGTGATCGGCCGCCGCTCGGAAATCGGTCCCTTCGCCCGGCTGCGCCCAGGCACGGAGCTCGGTGAAGCGGTTCGCATCGGCAACTTTGTGGAGACGAAGAAGGCGCGGCTAGGCGACGGCGTGAAGGCGAGCCACCTCGCCTATCTCGGCGATGCCGCGATTGGCAAGGACAGCAACGTTGGCGCCGGCACCATCACCTGCAACTATGACGGCGTCGACAAGCACGAGACGGAAGTGGGGGAAGGCGCATTCATCGGCACCAACTCGACCCTTGTAGCGCCCCTCACCATCGAAGACCAGGCATACATCGCCGCCGGGTCAACCGTCACCACCCGCGTTCCCAAGGAGGGTCTTGCCGTCGGCCGGGCTCGCCAGCGCAACATCTCCGGTTGGTCCCCGCCAGCCAAGCGCAAGGCGCGGAAGAAGCCGGCGTGATGGAACGCATCTCGCCCGTCCCTGCCTTGGACTTGCCATGTGCGGGATAGTCGGCGCAGTCACCAGTCGCCAAGCGCAAGCGATTCTCCTTGCCGGGCTGCACCGGCTTGAGTATCGCGGCTACGACTCGGCCGGCATGGCCATCGTCGGCGAAAACGGCATCGAACGTCGGCGAACGGTTGGCAACGTGCAGGAACTCGACGATGTGCTCGCGTCGGCGCCGCTTGCCGGCGTCACCGGTATCGCGCACACGCGCTGGGCCACCCACGGCGTCCCTGCGGTCAGCAACGCCCACCCGCACGTCGCCGGCGACGGTCGCATTGCGCTCGTCCACAACGGCATCATCGAAAACTACGAGCGCCTGCGTGAAGAGCTCAAGCAGGGAGGGTGCCGGTTCGAATCGGACACGGACTCCGAAGTGATCGCCCATCTGGTGGACGAGTGTCTCCGCCGCAACCCTGAGATGGAGCTGCGCGACGCGGTGCGCGAGGCGGCTCGTCGACTTGAAGGCGCTTTCGCGCTAGCCGTGATTTCCGCCAATGACCCAAGCCGCATCGTCGCCATGCGCGTCGGCAGCCCGCTCGTGGTTGGCCTCGGCATTGGCGAGAACTTCGTCGCCTCGGACGTGCCGGCGCTGCGACCCGTTACCGACCGTTTCCTCATCCTGGAGGAGGGAGACCTCGTCGAACTCACGGCAGCCGGCATCACGGTGTGGGATTTCCAGGACGAAACCGCCGTTCGCACCACCCTTCGCATCACCACCGACACCGGCGATGCCGACCGCGGCAACTACCGCCACTACATGCACAAGGAAATTCACGAACAGCCGCAAACCGTGCGCGATGCCCTGGAAGGTCGGGTGGGCCGTGCCCGCGTGCTCGAGCCGGCATTCGGCGTCAACGCCAGCGCGGTGCTCGACGGAACCCGCGCCGTCACCATCGCCGCCTGCGGCACGTCGTACTACACCGGCTGTGTCGCCCGGTACTGGATCGAAGAACTCGCTGGTATTCCCTGCAACGTTGAGATCGCCTCCGAGTTCCGCTATCGGAAGTTCGTGGTGCCGGACGGGAGCCTGTTCGTTACGATCTCCCAGTCCGGCGAGACCGCCGACACCTTGGCCGCCCTGCGCATTGCCCAGGAGACTGGCTTCGAGCACAGCCTCACGCTCTGCAACGTGCCCGTGAGTTCGCTGGTGCGTGAATCGGAGCTCGCGTTCATGCTGCATGCCGGCACGGAAGTGGCGGTGGCTTCCACCAAGGCCACCACCGCGCAGTTCGTGGCGTTGATGCTGCTCACCATCCTGCTTGCGCGTCGGGCGGGTCTCACCGCCGAGCGTGAAGCGGAACTCGTGGCGGCGTTGCGGCAACTGCCGGAGGTGGTGGCGCAGGCACTCGCGCTCGAACCTCGCATTCGTGCCTTGGCGGAGCAGTTCATGGACTGCCACCACGCCCTGTTCCTGGGCCGCGGGTTGCAATATCCAGTGGCCCTGGAAGGCGCACTCAAGCTCAAGGAAATCTCCTACATCCACGCCGAGGGCTACCCGGCCGGCGAACTCAAGCACGGCCCGCTGGCATTGGTGGACGACGACATGCCCGTAGTGGCGGTGGCTCCCGGCAACGAACTGGTGGAGAAGGTGCGCGCGAATCTGGAGGAGGTGCGCTCTCGGAGCGGCCGCCTCTACGTCTTCGCCGACGCCGACTCCGGCATAGTGGAGGGCGAAGGGGTGACGGTGGTGGAAGTCCCCCGAGTCCACGAGCTTCTCGCCCCCATCGTCTACACCATCCCGCTACAACTCCTTGCCTACCACACGGCCGTACTCAAGGGCACGGATGCAGACCGCCCGAGGAACTTGGCCAAATCCGTGACTGTCGAATAGTCGGGGTTGACATGATCCCCAATGCTCGGCTCGGTTTTGGTGATGGGGCCCGTCATTCTGGCTTTCGACACGGTTCCGAATGAAGCGGACGGACCAGCCCTTTGAGGCGCATCGTCGGCGAGGCGGCCCGCCGCCCCCCCCCCCGCGGGCGGGGGGGGGGGGGGGGGGGGGGGGGGGGGGCGGGGGGGGGGGGGGGGGGGG
>VXSY01000265.1 GCA_009837725.1 Gammaproteobacteria bacterium
GGCAAGAGCGTCACGGCGCTGTCGATCATGGGCCTGTTGCCTAGGCCGGCGGGGCGCACCGTAGGCGGTCGAAGGCCCGGCGCGGGAGCCGGAATGGGAAGATCACCTTGCGACCATGCGTGAATCTCGGCGGTTGTGATCGCGTGGTGCTTTGTTGACACACAGTCGCGGCCTTTTTCTGATCCGTCGGGCATTTCACGATGCCGAAACACACATGAAGGGAGGGACACATGGGCAAGTTGACGGGTAGGACGGCCTTGGTGACGGGTGCGAGCCGAGGCATTGGGCGGGCCATTGCGCTGCGCTTCGCTGCCGAAGGGGCGGATGTGGCGGTCAACTACACCAGCAACGAGGCGGCGGCGCAGGAGGTGGCGCAAGCCGTGGCGGAGGCCGGGCAGCGCGCGGAGGTGTTCCGCGCCGATGTGGGGGATCGTGCCGCTTGCGAGAGCATGTGCGAGGGTGCCATCGACGCCTTTGGCGAGATCAACATTCTCGTCAACAACGCGGGGCTTGGCTCCGCCGCCATCAACCGCCCGCACATCGCCGATGCCACAGACGAGCAGTGGAACCGGCTTCTGAACGTGAACCTCTGGGGGCCGATCTACCTCTGCCGGGCGTTGGTGCCGCACATGCGGAACGCCGAGCGCAGCGACATCGTGATGATCTCCTCGATTGCGGCGCAGGCGCTGAACCCGGGTTTCGGCGTCTATTCGGTGAGCAAGGCCGCCCTCGAAGCCATGGCGCACACGCTGGCGCGAGAGGAGAAGGCGCACGGAATGCGGGTGAACATGATCGCGCCGGGGCTGGTGGACACCGACATGGGCCGCCGCATCGTCCGCGCAACGGGCGGCCCGGACGACATCGACAAGGTGGCCGCAAACATGCCCTTCGGCTTCGTCTGCACCGCCGATGACATCGCCGCCACCGCCATGCACCTGTGCTCGGAAGACGGCCGCTACATCACCAATCAGCGGATTACGATCTCGGGGGATTGATCCATACGCGCCGGACGGCGCGAACGAGGGCAAGATGCCCTCGCCCCAAGGAGGCGCGATCAGGGGAGATTGGCGCCGCTGCGGGGCTTGGCGACGATCACCAAGTGTCCACCCAGCCCCGTTTCTTGCCGTCGCGGGGCGCGACTGGTGGCAGGGAGTTGAGCCCCATGACCATCCACTTGCGGGTGTCGGCCGGGTCGATCACGTCGTCCACTTCGGAGACGGTGGCGGCGTTCAGGGCGCGGGACCAAGCGTAGGCGTCGGCGACGTATTTCTCGTAGCGGGCCTTGCGTTCGGCGAGGTCGGTGATGGCTTCTAGCTCGCGGCGGCGGCCGAGCTTCACCGAGCCTTCAAGGCCCATGCCGGCGAATTCGCCGGTGGGCCAGGAGATCGTGAAGAAGGTCTCGTCGAAGCTGCCGGTGGACATGGCGAGCGCGCCCAAGCCATAGGACTTGCGCAGCACGACGACGAAGTAGGGCACGGTGATGTTGGCGCCGGCGACGTACATGCGACCGCAGTGGCGGATGAGGGCGGTCTTCTCCGCCTCCGGGCCCACCATGTTGCCGGGGGTGTCGATGAGCGACAGGATGGGGATGTCGAAGGCGTCGCAAAGCTGCATGAAACGGGCGGCCTTGTCTGCGCCTTCGGAGTCCACGGCGCCGCCGGTGGGGGAATTGGAGTTGTTGGCGATCACGCCCACCGGGCGGCCTTCGATGCGGATGAACGCGGTCACCATCGAGAGCCCGAACTTCGGGCGCAGTTCCAGCATGGAGCCGACATCGCCCAAGGTCTCGATCACGCTGCGGATGCTGTAAACGGCGCGGCGGTTTTCCGGCACCACATGGCGCAGGGCCCTCTGGTCGTGCGCGCTCCACGCCTGCACACGGCCCTGGAAGAACGAGAGGTAGTGCCTGGCGACTGCGGTTGCCTCCTCCTCGTCCTCCACGAGGATGTCGATGACGCCGTTGGGTTGTTGGATTTCGACCGGACCGACTTCGCTTGGCGCGTAGGCGCCGAGTCCGCCGCCCTCAATGACGGCCGGGCCGCCGATGCCGAGGCTGGAGTCCTTGGTGGCGATGATGACGTCGCAAGCACCGAGGAGCACGACGTTGCCGGCGAAGCAGTAGCCGGAGTTGACACCGACGATGGGCACGAGGCCCGAGAGCTTGCCGAGTTCGCGCCAAGTGCGAACCGAAAGGCCCCCGACGGAGCCCGCCTGGGGCCCGCCGCCGCTGCGAGGGCCGCCGTGGGTTCTGCCGCCGCCGCCTTCGGTGTAGAGCACCACCGGCAGCTTGTACTTGCGGGCGATGCCGAACATGCGGTCTTGCTTCTGGTGGTTCTTGCCGCCTTGGGTGCCGGCGAGCACGGTGTAGTCGTAGGACATGGCCACGCAGCGGGCGTTTTCCTCTCCCACGAGGTCGCCGTTGACGCGGCCGACGCCCATAACCATCGCGTCCGCCGCGGTCTTGATGACGCGCTCTTCGAGCTCCTCGAAGGTGTCGGTGCGGTAACGGGTGGCGGTGACGAGGGGGCTGAACTCGAAGAACGAGCCTTCGTCGCAGAGATCGTGGATGTTCTCGCGCGCGGTGCGCTTGCCGGCGTCGTGACGCTTGGCAGTGGCTTCGCTGCGCGCCTCGTCGGTGGTGAGTTGGTGGAAGTGCTGCACTTCGGCCACGTCCGGGCGGATGGCGTCGAGGTCTATGGTCTCGCCGGTGTCGAACTCGCCCTCGATGTCTTGCGGCTCGATGAAGAGGATGGGGGTGTCTTCGAAGATGGTGTCGCCGACTTCCAAGGCGATTTCGCGGACGATGCCGGGGCTTTCGGCGGCAATGACGTGCTCCATCTTCAGCGCTTCGAGCACGGCCACTGGCTGCCGTTTTTGCACGGCATCGCCGACGGCGACCTTGAGTTCGATGACCATGCCTTGGAGGGGCGCGGATACGGGTGTGGTGCCGGCTGGACCGATGGCGTGGGGTGCCGCTTGCGCCGGGGTTTGCGGGATCGCGGCGGGGCCCTTCAGCGCGAGGACCGCGAGGGGGTCATCGGGATCAACGTTGGTACCGGCCTTTTGGACTGTGGACTCGGGTTGGAAGTAACGCGCTCTTGCGCCGTCGACGGCGAGCAGGTCCGCGGCGTGTTCCTCCACGAAGCGGGTGTGAATGCCGCCGTCTGCGAAGGGAGCGGCGTCGAGAAGGGCAGCTAGAAAGCCCGTGTTGCTGCGGACGCCTTCGATCTTGAACTCGGCAAGTGCGCGCCCCGTCTTGCGCAATGCCGAGGGCAGGTCATGGGCGTGGCCGATGACCTTGGCAAGCAGCGAGTCGTAGTGCGGGCTGGTGGCGTAGCCGGTGTAGCCGAAGCCATCGACGCGGATGCCGGGGCCGGCGGGCGGTTCGTAGGCGGTGAGCACGCCGCCGCCGGGGCGGGACTGGCCGTCTTCGGTCATGGTTTCGAGATTGACGCGGGCCTGCACCGCCACGCCCCTGGGGGCAGGGATGGCGGATTGCTTGAGGCCAAGGTCGCGCAAGGTTGCGCCCGAGGCGATCTGCAACTGGATGGCTACCAGATCGAGTCCTGTCACCTCCTCCGTGACGGTGTGCTCCACTTGCAGGCGGGCGTTTGCCTCCATGAACACGAACCGTCCGTCGGTGCGGCCATCGACCAGGAACTCGATGGTGCCGACGCCACGGTACGAAGCTGCCGAGGCGATGCGGGTCGCGGCCTCGAGCATGGCTTCGCGCATGTCTTCGGCGAGAGCGAACGTTGGGGCGATCTCAATCAGCTTCTGCCGCTGGCGTTGAAGGCTGCATTCACGATCCCACAGATGGCTGACCGCGCCGGTGCCGTCGCCAACGATCTGCACTTCCACGTGACGCGCGTGGGGGAGCAGTTCCTCGACGTAGAGGTCGCCGGAGCCGAAGGCCTGCGCGGCTTCTGAACTCGCGCGGGCGAATGCCTCTTCAAGCTCGCCGATGTCGGTGACAGGGCGCATCCCGCGACCGCCACCACCGGCAATCGCCTTCAGCATCACGGCCCCGTCGGCTCCGAGTGCCTCGAAGAAACCCTTCGCTTCGGCCAGCGTCACCGCACGGCTGATTCCCGGCAACACGGGCACCTCCGAACTCTCCGCCAAGGCCCGGGCCTGCGCCTTGTCCCCGAACCGCCGCAACGTCGCTGGTGTGGGGCCCACGAAAGCGAGCCCAGCATCCTCGCAAGCCTCAGCGAACTCCGCGCTCTCGCTAAGAAACCCATACCCCGGGTGAACCGCCGCACAGCCGGCCTCCTTGGCAAGCGCGACAAGCCGCTCGCCGTCCAAATAGGCCGCGACCCCAGCCGCACCCAAGTCCAAGGCCCGATCCGCATGACGTGTATGCAGCGACAAGGCGTCGTCCTCGGAGAAGACGGCCACCGTCTCGACCCCAAGATCCGCCGCCGACCGAGCGATGCGGATGGCGATTTCGCCACGATTGGCAATCAACAAACTGTGCAGCATTTGGGAAACCTTGATCCAGTTGCTAGCAGCCCCACGGGCCTTCGGCGGGAAGGCATTCTGCCCTACCGCGCGTGGAGTCCCGTCATCCGCGTCCTGCACGGAGGCCCGAGAGGGTGGCGGTGGGGGTTATGGCTTCGGGGTCCACCTTGAGGTGGAGCAGGGCTGGCTTGTTGGCGGCGCGGGCGCGGGCGAATGCGGCGGCGAACTCGGCGTTGGTTTGTACGCGTTCGCCATGGGCACCGTGCGCCTCGGCGAGGGCCGCGAAGTCGGGGTTCGCGATGTCGGTGGCGTGGACGCGACCGGGGAAGTTCCGTTCCTGATGCATGCGGATCGTGCCGTACATGCCGTTGTCCACGACCAGGATCACCACTGCGGCATCCGCTTGCACGGCGGTGGCTAGTTCCTGCCCGGTCATCTGGAAGCAGCCGTCGCCGGCGAAGCAGACGACGGTGCTTGTGGGGCGCCGCAGCTTGGCGGCGATGGCGGCTGGCAGACCGTAGCCCATCGAACCGGAGGTGGGCGCCACCTGCGTGCCGAAACGGCGGAAGCGGTGGAAGCGATGCACCCAGCCGGAATAGTTGCCGGCGCCGTTGGTGAGGATGGCGTCGGGTTGGAGCGCCCCGCGCAGCACTTGCATGACGTGGGACATGGTCAGGGCACCGGGTGCCGGATGGGGCAGCTTCGACCACTCGAGATAGGCGTTGTGCAGGCCCTGGATGTACGCGCCGCGTTTGCCGTGCGCCTTCGACGCGGCAAGGAACGGCAGCGGTCGGGCGTGGATGCCGAGCACGTTTGGGTGCACGCGGCCGGGCTCGTCGGCGTCGGCATGGACATGCACCACCGGGGTTCCGGCCTTCGGCAACTGATAGGACTGGCTGGGAATCTCCGAGAAGCGAGTGCCGAGCAGGAGCAAGAGGTCGGTCTCCTCAATGGCTTGGCGCAAGGCTGGATTCATGCCGATGCCCACATCGCCAGCGTAGTGAGGGTGCTCGTGGTCGAACAGTTGTTGGCGCCGGAAGGTGCAGGCCACCGGCACACCGGCGGTTTCGGCGAAGGTCGCGAGGCTGGCGGTGGCGGTGGCGTTCCACGTCGAACCGCCGACGACCACAAGGGGCTTGCGGGCGGCGCCCAGGAGGCGGTCGAACTCGTGCACGGCAGCTTGATCGGGTGCTTCGTCCAGAGGCTCGATGCGTGGTGGCGCCGGCATGTCGCAGGGGTCTGCCAGCATGTCTTCGGGGAGCGCTACCACGGCGGCGCCGGGTCGATTCGCAAGGGCGGCGTGGAATGCGTCGGCAACCACGGCGGGGATGCGACCACCGTCCGGAACTTCGGTGACGAACTTTGCCATGCCGCCGTAGAAGGCGGGGAAGTCGAGCTCTTGGAACGCATCCCGTCCACGGGCCGCGCGTTCCACCTGGCCGGCAAAGAGCACGAGAGGCGTGGAGTCCTGCTGCGCGACGTGGATGCCGGCGCTGGCGTTGGTGGCGCCGGGACCGCGGGTAACGAAGACGACCCCAGGGCGGCCCGTGAGCTTGGCGTCCGCCTCGGCCATCATGGCGGCGCCGCCCTCCTGACGCGCCACCACGGTTTCGATGGCGGAGTCGCGCAAGGCGTCGAGCACCGCGAGATAGCTCTCCCCCGGCACGCAGAAGACGCGATCCACGCCTTGCTTCTCAAGGGCGTCCACAAGGGCTTGGGCAGCGGTTCTGGCAACCATGTGTTCCTCTTCTGCTCGAGCTTTTGATGCGACGCGGCCCCCACGGGCAGGCAGCCGCGACCGCCGAGTTTCACCGCAAGGCGCACGTTATCAGCGAAACGCGACATTCCGCTTCGTCCAAATCAAGGCAAAATCGCACGCTTCATTCAGGCCAATGGCTGCCAGTCAAGGAGAACCACGTGAAAGTAGCGTTGCAGGGTCGAGCCCAGGGGACGCAGAAGGAGCTGTATGAGAAGGCCGGGATCGACATCATCGAGGGCGGCTGCCGCACCGAGGACGAGGTGATCGAGCTCATCGGCGATGCCGACGGTGCCCAAGTGGGCATCATGCCGCTGACCTCGCGGCGGGTAATGGAATCTTGCGCGAACCTGAAGGTGGTGAGCAGGTTCGGCGTCGGGGTGGACTCCATCGACATCGACGCCGCCACAGAACTCGGCGTGATGGTGTGCAACGTGCCGGGCTCCAACACCACCGAGGTGGCCGACCATGCCATGTCGCTGATGCTGTCCCTCACCCGGCGCATCTATGACGCCATTCGCACCACCCGCGAGGGCGCCTGGGCGGACAGGCCCGGTGCCATCGGCGAGTACGCCGGCACCATCCGACGCCTGGCGGGGCACACCGTCGGCATCGTCGGCTTCGGCAACATCGGCCGGGCCTTCGCCACTCGCGTGCGGGGCTTCGGCGTCAGCCGCATCCTCGCCTACGACCCCTACGTCAACCAGCTTGCGGCTGATCTGTATGGCGTGACGTTGGTGGATTTCGACACCTTGGCAGCCGAGGCGGATTGCATCAGCGTCCATTGTTCGGCCACGGACGAGTCGAAGTATCTCTTCAATGCCGACACGTTTCGTCGCATGAAGCCGACGGCATTGCTGGTGAACACGGCGCGGGGGCCGATTGTCGATGGCGAGGCTTTGGCCGATGCCCTCGAATCCGGCGAGATCGAGGCCGCGGCGCTCGACGTGACGGAAGTGGAACCGCTGCCGTCCGACAACCGCCTGCTCCGCATCCCCAACTGCTACATCACGCCGCACATCGCCGCCATCTCGGCGGTGTTCCGGACCGAGACCGCGGTGATGCAGGCGGAGAACATCATCCGCATCCTCACCGGCGAAAAGCCGCACGGGCTCGCGAACCCGGAGGTGATAAAGACGGTAGCCATCATGCGCCACACGAACCCGGGCCGCTGGGCGGGGATCCCGGACTTCTCGACGGCTTTGCAGGTGTAGGGAGCGATCTCGTCCAAATCACTGGCTTAAGCCCAGCCTTGCCTCCAACCGAGGGACATTCCGTAGGGGCGACCCTCGTGGTCGCCCGTGTCAGGGGGGTACCGGGATCGTTCGAGGCACGAACGCGGGCGAGGAAGCCTCGCCCGCACGAGGCCGACGCGCGCAGCCGCTCAGTGCTCCATCACCGCGCCGCCGTCCTGGTTGATGGATTGGCCGTGGATCCAGGAGGCGGCTTCGGTGCATAGGTAGGCGATGAAGTCGCCCACTTCGTCGTCGCTGCCCCAGCGGCTCACGGGGTCGCCAGGATGCGTGCGTTCGGGCCGGTTGTCGGGGCTGACGTCGTCCATGCGAGAGGTGGCGACCGCGCCGGGGCAAACGCAGTTGACGTTGACGCCCTTGGGGCCGAACTCCCGCGCCATGGATTGGGTCATGCCGATCATGGCGAAGTTGGCGGCGTTGTAGGCGAGGGTGTTGGGGCTGCCGCGCTTGCCGGCCACCGAGGCGATGTTGACGATCTTGCCGCCCTCGCCTTGGGCATAGATGTGGCGGATGACGGCTTGGGTGCAGAGGAAGGAGCCGCGCACCTTCACGTCCACCACGCGTTGGAAAAGGCCGGGGTCGAGCTCCTGCACCGGCGTGCGGTCCTCGCCCCGGGCAATGGCGGCGTTGTTGATGAGAATGTCGATGCGGCCGAGCTCGCTAACGATACGCGCAACGGCGGCCTCTGTTTCCTCTTGGTCGGAAACATCGAAGCGCAACGCCAGCCCCTTCGACCCTTCCGCGGCAATCGCCTCGGCAACGCTGTCCACGTCGCGCCAACCCACCGCCTTCTCGTCCTCGGGAAAGGTGGCAGGGTCGCGTCCGGTGCCGCTCACGGCAATATCCGCACCGAGCCGCGCCAATGCCACTGCCGCAGCCCGACCGATGCCACGCAAGCGCCCCGCGCCAGTGACCAGCGCAACCTTGCCTGCCAGTTCCCGGTTCCCATTCGCCGCCATGTTGCTCTCCCCTGTGGGCCTCAATTGCCGGGGCGGGATGGTAACGGCTCCGGCCGGCAACGCTTCTGGTACGCTCCAAGCCCTCAGCAATTCGCACAAGGCGGTAGATGATGTTGGGACCCGGCGACGCCGCGCCTTCCTTCAAGCTCAGGAGTCATGCGGGGGAGACGATTTCCTCCGTCGACCTCAAGGGCAGTTGGGTGGTGCTGCACACGTTTCCGTTCGCCTTCACCGGAGGGTGAAGCAGCCAAGTCTCCACTTTCAACCGTGCGTTGAAACAGTTTCAAGAAGCCGGTGCCACCCTCGTTGGCATGAGCGTTGACACCACTTTCTCCCTCAATGCCTGGTCCACGGGGATGGGCGGCATCCGCCATCCGCTGCTGTCGGATTTCTGGCCTCACGGCGCGGTGGCGCAGGCGTTCGGCATCTTTGCGGACGGACCGGGCATGGTGCAGCGAACGCTGTTCATCATCGACCCGGACGGCGTGATCCGGCACAGCGAGGCGTACACCTCGACCCTGCCGGATCCCGACGTTGCGCTTGGCAAGCTCGGCGAACTCAAGGGTTGAACACGGCGGCACGGCAGGACGCCTACCCGCACCTCGGTCGGGACCTTCGCTTCTTCCCGCTCGGCGTGGAGGAACCGAGGGTTCTGACGCGGGCCGAGATCGACACCTACAACGAACGTGGCTACCTGTTCCCGTTCGATGTCTTCGACGAGGCCGAGATCGGCACAATCCGCAGCTATTTCGACGGCCTCTTGGCCGATGCCCTCGCCGCCGGCTGGGGCAGCTACGAGATCACCAACTGGCACAAGACCTGCCGCGGCGTGTGGGACCTTGTCACCCACCCGAAGCTGGTGGCCTTCGCGGCCGACATGCTCGGCGCAACGGTGATCTGCCGCCACAGCCACTTCTTCTGCAAGCTGCCGGGGGACGGCAAGCGCGTGAGTTGGCATCAGGACGCCTCCTATTGGCCGCTGTCGCCGAGCCGAGTGGTCAGCATCTGGCTCGCCATCGACGACGCCACCGAAGCGAACGGCGCCATGCAGGTGATCCCCCGTTCGCACATCGACGCGCAAGTGCCGTTCTTCGATTCGGACGCAAGCGAGAACAACGTGCTTGGGCAGACGGTGCGCGACCCGGCGAGCCACGGCGACGCCCCGGTGTCGCTGGCGATGAAGGCGGGACAGATTTCGCTGCACAGCGACTGGCTCTTGCATTCCTCGGAGCCGAACCGCTCCACCGAACGACGCTGTGGACTGGCATTGCGCTACCTCAGCGCCGACGTGCGCGCCTTCAACGGCTGGAACGCCCACTCGGTCATCTGCCAAGGCAGCGATCCAAGCGGGCATTGGGCCAACCATCCAAGGCCCGACGGGGAGACCATTCCGCCTCGACCTTGACCCGCGCGCTGCTTGATGGCGCGGGTGGCGCGGGTGTAGGGTTCGGCTTAGCAGTTCGCGCCAGCGAACTGCCGACGCGCCCGCAAGGGCGCGCCTCACCGGGCAACCGCTTTCGGGGGGAGGTGGTCATGGAGCTTCGGTCACTTGGTGCATTGGCTGCGCTCGTCATGGTCGGCGGCGCGCTGGCTGCCGACATCCCGCGTACGGAGGACGGCAAACCCGACTTCTCCGGCACCTACGACATCACGACGCTGACGCCCTTCAGTCGGGCACCGGAACTCGGCGAACGCAGGACGTTCACCGCCGAGGAAGTCGCAGAGCGGCGTCAGCGAGCGCATTCGCAGTTGGACCAGGCCGCGGCACCGCTCGACCCGGATCGCGAGGTGCTCGCGGCGCCGGAAGGGCAGGCGCGGGACCGGGGCGTGGACGTCTCGGGCGACTTCACGCCGGGCAGCTACGACTTTCACTGGTTCGACTGCGGCGGCATTTACTGCGACCTCTATCAGGTGGACGGCGAGTACCGCACGTCGATCCTCATCGACCCGCCCAATGGCCGAATGCCGCCGCAATCGGAAGCCGGCAAGGCGCGTCAAGCGACGCTCCGGCCCTACTACAAACCGAAGTACCCAGGCGAAGCGTGGTGGCTCGCCGACGGCAGCGACCCCTACGACAACCCCGAAGGGCAGTCGATCGGCGACCGCTGCATCTACATGTCGATCACGGTGCCGATGCGGCCGGTGGTGTACAACAACATCAAGACCATCGTCCAGACCGACGACCATGTGCTCATCATGGTGGAGTGGATGCACTGGCCGCGGGTGATTCGGCTCGGCTCCGAGCACCTGCCGGATGAGATGACCTCGTATGGCGGCGATTCCATCGGCTGGTGGGAGGGCGACACGCTGGTGGTCGAGACCACCAATTTCAAGGACTACATGTCGCCACATCCAGCACGCCCGGACCTGCGCATCATCGAACGCTTCAGCCCCGACGCCGATGGCGGCTTGCTCTACAACTTCACCGTCCACGACCCGGACTACACGATGCCCTACACCGGCGAATACCCGTGGACCCGCACGGACAAGCTCATGTATGAGTACGCCTGCCACGAGGGCAACTATTCGATGGCGAACACGCTGCGCGGCGCCCGGGTGCTGGAGCGCAAGTGGATGGAGCAGCAAGGTGCTGCGGAGGGCACGGAATGAGGGTGCTGGCCGCCATCTCGGGACTTCTCTTTGCCGTTGCGGCCGGGGCCGATGAAGGCTGGACGGCGCCGCGCGGCCCTGGCGGCGTGCACCCGGACCTGAACGGCGTGTGGCAGGCCGTGAACGAGGCGCATTGGGACATCGAGCGACATGTGGCAAGGGCGTCGGTGCAGCTTCGCGAGGGGCCGATGGGGCCGGTGCCGGCGATCGCCACCCTCCGCATGGGCGCGACCTTGGCGGTGCCGCCGAGCCTCGGTGTCGTGGCTGGTGGCAAGCTGCCGTACCGCCCAGAAGCGCTCGCGAAACGCGACGCCAACCGCGCCCGCTGGAGCGAACTGGACCCGGAAGTGAAGTGCTATCTGCCGGGCATTCCGCGCGCCAACTACCTGCCGCAGCCGTTCCAGATCTTTCAGGGCGCGAGCAACGTCGAGTTCGTCTATCAGTTCGCCGGCGCCAACCGCAACATCCTCATGTACGACCCGGGGCCGGCGCCAGCCGACTCGTGGATGGGCCAGTCGGTGGCATCTTGGGATGGCGACACGCTGGTGATCGAGGTGACGGCGCAGAACGCAGATACTTGGTTCGACCGTGCCGGCAACCATCACAGCGCCGCCATGACGGTGGTGGAGCGCTTCACGCCGATGGGCCCGAACCACTTGCACTACGAAGCCACCATCGACGATGCGGAAACCTTCACGCGGCCGTGGACGATGGCGATGCCCCTCTACCGCCGCATGGAACCGAACGCCATGCTGCTCGACTTCAAGTGCGTCGAGTTCGTCGAGGAACTGCTGTACGGCGAGCTCAGGCGACACCCGTTGCCGCGGTAGCTAGCCCGGATTATTCATGAATACTCTACTGCGGACGACGATCCACTCGCTGTGGCTGTGCGTACTCGCTCCGGCCCCTCGACATAGTGCGCAGCTATGCCTTCGGGTTCCTCCACTCCGTGCGCCCATCCACAGCGGCGTCTCGTCGCCCTCGCTACGGGCGTTCATGAATAATCCGGGCTGAAACCAACCAACGCGGCTCGTGTGCCGCCCGCGGAGGAGCGCTTCCATGAGATTGACCGTCGCTACACTCTTTGCCGCGTTCACCGCCCTCGCGCCGAGCGCGAGCGCCCACCACGCTTTCGGCGCGGAGTTCGATCCGAACCTGCCGCTGCAACTGCGGGGCCCCATCGTTCGCATCGAGTGGGTGAACCCGCACGCCTGGTTCCACGTCGAGCACACCAACGCCGATGGCACCAAGACGGTGTGGATGGTGGAGGCCGGCACGCCCAATACGCTGTTCCGGCGTGGCATCACGCGTACGACGGTGCCGGTCGGCACCGAGGTCATCATCGACGGCTTCCAGGCCAAGGACGGGACGGAGCGGGCGAACGGCCGGCGCATGACGCTCACGGACGGTTCGACGCTGTTCATGGGTTCGAGCGGTACCGGGGCGCCGGCGGACGGTGCCGACCCAACGGAACGACGTTGAACTCGTCGAGGGGGCTCTTGGAGGGAAGGCACTCTGCCTTCGCTCCGAAGGCCCGTCCCCACTCCACCTGCCGTGTTGCACTTGCCGGCATTGCGCTTGCCGGGGCGTCGCTCCTCATCGCCTGCGCTCCGCCGGAGGACCGCGTCGGCGACTGGCGCCACCACGGCAGCGACCTTGCCTCCTCCAAATACTCGCCACTCGACCAGATCAATGCGGAAAACTTCGGCAATCTGCAAGTCGCGTGGCGCTGGGAGTCCGCAGACCGGCGCCTTGGCGATGTCTATGACACCGGCAACTACACGGCGACGCCGCTGATGGCGGATGGCCGCGTCTATGCCGTCACCTCGCACGGGCAAGTGGCGGCGCTCGACGCCGGCACCGGCGAACAGCTCTGGCTCTACGACCCGAGGAGTTGGGAGCGGGAACTGCCGACGCAGCTTCCGCGTCGCACCCGCGGCATCGAGTACTGGAGCGACGGCGAAGCGGCGCGCATCCTGCTCGCGACCATGGGCAAGCAGCTCGTCTCCATCGATGTCGCCACCGGCCGGCCAGACCCTGCCTTCGGTTCCGGCGGCGTGGTGGACTTGACCGGCGACTTGGGCGTGGACGACCGGGTGATGGCGCACATCTCGCACAGCGCGCCGCCCATCGTGGTGCGCGACACCGTGGTCGTCGGCTCGAAGATCCACGACTACGTTTCCGAAAACCGCAACCCGCCCGGCCACATCCGCGCCTACGACGTGCGCACCGGCGCCCTCAAGTGGCGCTTTCACACCATCCCTCAGGAAGGAGAGGCGTTCACCGAAACCTGGGAGAACGACTCGTGGCGCGTGCAGGGCAACACCAATGCCTGGACCATGCTGGCCGCGGACGAGGAACTCGGCTACGTCTATCTGCCGCTCTCCACGCCCACCAACGACTACTACGGCGGCGAACGGCTTGGCGACAACCTCTTTGCCGAGAGCCTGGTGTGCGTCGATGTCGAGACCGGCAAGCGGGTGTGGCACTTCCAGACGGTGCATCACGGCATCTGGGACTACGACATCGCCTCGGCGCCGAATCTGGTGGACATCGTCGTGGACGGCCGGCCCATCAAGGCGGTGGCCCAGGTTTCGAAGACTGCCTTCACCTACGTCTTCGACCGGGCGACCGGGGAGCCGGTGTGGCCCATCGAGGAACGTCCCGTGCCGCCGAGCACGGTGCCCGGCGAGCGCCTGGCGCCAACGCAGCCGTTCCCCACCAAGCCGCCGCCCTTCGACCGGCAGGGGGTTGGTGAGGACGATCTCATCGACTTCACGCCAGAGCTGGCTGAGGAGGCGAGGCGCATTGCCGCGAACTTCCGCCTGGAGCCGCTGTTCGAGCCGATCATCGTCGAGGGCGAGGGTGGCAAGCTGGGCACGCTGGTGGTTCCCGGCGCTGGCGGCGGAGCCAGCTTCCCGGGCGCCTCGTTCGACCCGGACACCGGCATCCTCTACGTCGATTCGTTCACTTTGCCCACCGGCATGGCACTGGTGGAAACCGCCACCAACGTCACGCAGAGCCAGCCGGTGCCGGGAACTTCCGATTTCCGCTACGAGATCAAGTATCAGCCAGCGATCGGTCCCGAGGGGCTGCCGCTGGTCAAGCCTCCCTACCGGCGCCTAACCGCCATCGACCTCAACACCGGCGAGCATGTCTTCCAGGTGGCGCAAGGGCCCGGCCCGCGCAACCATCCCGCCATCGCCCACCTCAATCTCGGCGCACTCGGCTCCCGACACTCCGCCGGTGCCGTTGCGGAAGGCGGCATCCTGGTGACCAAGACCGTGTTGATCGACTTCCTGCCGACGATGGACGAACTCGGCGACCGCGTACCGAACGGCGGCCACCTCAGAGCGCTCGGTAAGGGCACGGGCGCGGTACTCGCCGAGGTTGCCGTGGATCGCAGTCTGCACGGCGCGCCGATGACCTATTGGCACGACGGCCGGCAATACGTCGCAGTGGCGGGCGGGGGCGGCGCTGAGAAGTCGGAACTGATCGCCTTTGCATTGCCGCAAGCCCGGTGAAGGCTCGAAGCCCCGTTCCCGTGGAGTCCCACTAACGGCATGTTGCGCCGTCGGCCCCGGCGCGGACCGACCAAGGCGTGGCTCGCGGCGGTCGCCCTTGCCTTGGTCGCCTGCACGCCGAAGACGCCCGACACGGACTGGCCGACCTATCTCGGCGACGCGGGGCGGGGTCATTACAGCGAACTGACCGAGATCAACCCCACCAACGTCGCCCGGCTTGCGGTGGCTTGGCGCTATGACGCCGGCGAGCTGCAGCCGGGGGTTTCGGTGATGGACACGAGCCCGCTGGTTGTCGGCGGCGTGCTGTTCGGCCTGTCACCCACCCTCGATGCCTTCGCGCTCGATGCGGCGAGCGGAGTGGAGCTATGGCGTTCTGCAGCCCCCGGCGCGGCGGACGTGGCCATTGAACACAGCCAGAGAGGGATGCTGTGGTGGGCTGGTGCGGCCGATGCTGGCGACGCGGAAGCCGGGCTCTACTACGTTGCCGGTACCCGGCTCGTCGCCCTCGATCCTCGCACCGGCAAGGCGCGTACGGGGTTCGGCGTCGAGGGCCGACTTGATCTAGCCACTGTTGCTCCCGCTGGCGTCACGGAGGTCGCGGGTCCAGGGCTCGTCGTGGACGAGCGCATCCTCCTCGCCCTGAAGGGAACGAAGGCCACCGGCTGCGGTGCCGTGATCGCCGTCAACGCTAGCGGGGGCGGCCTCGCGTGGCGTGCCGACCTCTGCGAGTTGGTGGCCGGCAACCCCTCGACGGCCATGGCATTCGACGCCGGCCAAGGCCTCGTGTTCGTGCCAGCGGAAGCGGGGGGCGTTACACCGACGACACCGGACGCGCCCGTGTCCGGCTCGCTTCTGGCGCTGGACGCGGCAACGGGGGAGGTGCGCTGGCGGCAGTCCATCTACCGCCGGGAGTCGTGGCCGGGACGGCTTGCGTCACCACCGGTGCTGGTTCGGGTCCCGCACGTTGAACAGGAAGTTGATGCCGTCGCACTCGCTACCCGCCGGGGCCACCTCTTCCTGTTTGACACCGGCAGCGGCGCTCCGCTGCATCCGACGGTGGAGCAGCACGGTGAAGCCGTCTCGGCGCTGACGCTCGTGCGCCAGACCTTTGTGCAAAGCGAACGTCCCGCCGCCTCTGGGCTGGCGGGGCGAGTGGCGTCCCTGCAAGCGGCCCTGTGGACGCTTCCTACTACCGCCGGCACACTCCTGTTCCCCGGCGTCCAGGCCGGTGCTGGATGGGGTGGGGCCGCCTTCGACCCCATCTCGCAGCGACTGATCCTGAACGTGGAGGAAAGCGCCAGCGTCTTGCGCCTGATCGAGGTGCCGGCAGGGTTCAGCGAGCGGAACGTATATTTCGCCCACTGTGCCCGCTGTCACGGCGCCGATCGCAAGGGCCTCTACCAGGGCCGTGCCGACCGTTACGGTGCCGGGGGGCCGAGCCTCGTCGGCGTTGGAGAGCGCATGTCGGAACGGAACCTCCACACCGTCATCGCCCGGGGTCGTGGTTCCATGCCGGGGTTCGACCAACTGCCGGAACTCGAACGCATCGCCTTGGTGGACTACCTGCGTGAGCCTCCAGACGACTTCAGCCGCGACGATCGCACCACCGAGCGAAGCTTCCTCGTGGCGGAGCCCGTGACGCTGCGCGACGCCGAGCGCCTGCCCGGCAACGCGCCGCCATGGGGATCGCTCGTGGCCTTCGACCTCGGTGCCGGTAAGCCGGCTTGGCAGGTACCGTTTGGCGAATACCCGTCGCGTCCGGGCCTCGGATTCGGTGCAGAGAACACCGGCGGCGCCGTCGTCACTGCCGCCGGCCTCGTGTTCATTGCCGCGACGCCGGACATGAAAATGCGCGCCTTCGACGCTTCAGACGGCGCGCTGCTGTGGGAATCGGAACTCTCCGCCGGCGGCTTCGGCACACCGGCGGTGTACGCCGCTGGCGGGCGTCAGTTCGTTGCCATCGCCGCCGGGGGTGGCCGATTGGGCCCGCCGTCGGGTTCCGAGTACATCGCCTTCGCCCTGCCGGACTAGGTGCCGGCGCCGTAGAACTCCCTACGGGGGCGCTCGCATTGGCCTACCGGCAAGGAGGCGTGCCCATATCGCGGGAGCAAAGGCGGCTAGCTGCGCACTATGTTGAGCCGGCTGGAGCGAACCTGTCCGAAGGACAGGCGAACGCGTCCGCAGGACGCGCGAACGTGTCCGCAGGACACGCGAGTACCTTGCGCAGCCACAGCGAGTGCATCGTCGTCCGCAGTAGAGGGTGGTGAGAAATGCGGGCTAGGATGTCAGGCTCAACCGAAGCGGAGACGCGCAGCCTTGACACCGATCATCCTCTACGGCTCGCCGATGTCCCTCTACACGGGCCGGGCGCGAAGCTATCTCATCAAGGCCGGTCTGGCGTACCGCGAAGTGCCGACGACTTCCACGCATTTTCGGGAGACGGTGTTACCGAAGGCTGGCGGCCGGCGGAGCTTGCCGACGGTGGAACTGCCGGACGGCACGGTCATCCGCGACGGCGTGGCGATTGTCGATCACTTCGAGGCAGAGAGTGGACATGGCTTCTCACCGGCATCGCCCAAGCAGCGAGTCATCAGCCGACTGCTCGACGCCATTGGCGCGGAGGGGTTGCTGCGGCCAGCCATGCACTATCGCTGGAACTTCCTGGAGCAACGGGATTTCCTGCATTTCCACTTCGAGACCATCTTCCCGCCAGGCGGCTCGCCTTCGGCCGAGGAACGGATGCGCATGATCCGCGAGATCGTGAACCCTAGCTGGGGCGTGGTGCCAGAGGTGATTGGCGCCATCGAAGAGCTCTACGAGGGGCTGCTCGACCGGCTCCACACGCACTTCGGGCACTTCCCCTATCTCTTGGGGGGACGGCCCTGCATTGGCGATTTCGGAATGATGGCGCCGCTATACGGTCACTTGGGCCGCGACCCCCACCCACGCACGCTGATGCAGACGCGCGCTTGGCACGCGTTTCGGTGGGTGGAGCGGATGAATCGGCCGGAGCCGGACATCGGCGAGTTCGAGGACCAGACTACGGACTATCTGCCGGACGACCGCATCCCCGACACGCTGATCGAGGTGCTGCGGCACCTCGCCATCGACTACGTCCCGGAAACCCGAGGCGCTTGCGAGTTCATCAACGAATGGCTGGAGGGAAATCGGGACATGCCGCCCGGCACCACCGCCGAACGCGGCGTCGGCACCGCCCGCTTTGATCTCGCCGGCACACCCATCGACGTGCTGGCACAACCCTTCCGCTTCCATGTCCTCAGCCGCGTGCAGGAGGAGTTCGAGGCCCTCGCAGAACCCGACCGCAGCGAAGTACATGCCCTGCTGACCGCCTGCAACATGGCGGAAGTGCTGGAACTGAAGCTAACCCGGGCAATCGGCCGCAAGAACAACCTGGAGGTTTGGTTGTAACGCGTCTCCGCCAGCGCTGAACTTCAAGGAGCCTGCCGGGTTACGCGGGCCTCCGGAAGGAGGGCGTCCCGCCCTCCAAGCGTACCGAAGGCGCGCACGCAGGGGCGCCGACCAAGGCCGCCGCAACCTGCATCCCAGACAACGCCAACAAAGCGCAAGCCTCAAAACAACGCCACCAACGCTAGGAGCTGTCGGACTTAGCCCGAGCCTGGAGGGCGGGAGGCCCTCCCTCCGGTTCCCTCGATGTTTTTCGGCGCAGCAGCCTGTCGGACTTGCGAAGGCCCGCCTTGTCACACTCGAGCCGTAGGTGCGAGCGAACGCGAGCACGAAGGCCAGCAGTTCGCCAGCGAACTGCCGACGCGCTCTTCAGGGCGGGTTAGCTTCTGTACTCGGCGTTGATGCGGACGTACTCGTAGGAAAGGTCCGAGGTCCAAATGGTCTCGCTGGCTTGGCCACGGCCGAGGTGGACGCGGACGGTGAACTCATCCTTTGCCATCACCGCTGCGGCTTGCTCTTCGACATAGTCGTCGGCCACCAGGCCGTTTCTTGCCACCGGGACTTGGTCCAAGTCGAGGTTCACGAGGTCGGGATCGAGGTTCTCGATGTTGGCGCGGCCGATGGCCATGCAGAAGCGGCCCCAGTTGGGGTCGCCGGCGAAGATGGCGGTTTTCACCAGCGGTGAGTGGGCGATGGTGTAGGCGACTTCGAGGCACTCGGCGGCGGTCCTGCCGCCATCCACGACGATGGTGACGAACTTGGTTGCGCCCTCGCCGTCGCGGACGGTGCGCTCGGCGAGCTCCACCACCAAGGGCGTGAGCAGTTCTCTGAGTTCCGCATAGGCCTCACCTCGCGGGGCATCGATGGTGGGCCCCGCCCGTCCGCTTGCCATGACGACGAAGGAGTCGTTGGTGGAGGTGTCGCCGTCGATGGTGAGGCGGTTGAAGCTGCGCTCGGCTAGGTCTTGGGCCAAGCTGCGGGCGGCGGATGCGGAGAGCGTCGCGTCGGTGCCTAGGAAGGCGAGCATGGTGGCCATGTCGGGGCGGATCATGCCGGAGCCCTTGACCATGCCGGTGGCGCGGATGCGGGCCCCTTGCACGCGACCGTGGGCGGAAACGGCCTTGGGTGCGGTGTCCGTGGTCATGATGGCGCGGGCGGCGGCTTCCCAACCGCGCTCGGAGCGAGCGGCCAGTGCGGCGTCGATGCCTTGGCGCATGGCGTCCACGTCGAGGAACTCGCCGATGACGCCGGTGGAGAACGGCAGCACCTCATTTTCGGTTACGCCAAGCTTGGCGGCCAGGTGGGATGTGCTGGCTCGGGCGTCGGCAAGGCCGCGCTCGCCGGTGGCGGCGTTGGCGTTGCCGCTGTTGATGACCAAGGCACGGGCCTTGCCTAGCCGTTCGGAAGCGACGATCACCGGCGCCGCCCGGTAGCTGCTGGTGGTGAATACGCCACCTACCACGCTGCCTTCCCCGAGCACGACAACGGCGAGGTCGTCCCGGCCACGATAGCGAATGCCTGCGGCTGCAGCCCCGAGTTCGATGCCATCGACCGGCAGCAGTTCGCCCAAGGGCGGGAGGTTTACGGGCACTGTCGTGACCCCCTCGTTGTATGCACATGCAGGTCGCGCACCATACACTTTCGGCTTGAGGCAGGAGGGCGTCTCGGCCTCGCTCGGAAGGGCCCCACGTAGGAGCCGGGCTTTAGGCGACGCGGCCGTGGCAGTGTTTGTACTTTTTGCCGGAGCCGCAGGGGCAGGGCGCGTTGCGGCCTACTTTTTTGTCGGAGCGGACGAAGGTGGATGCCTTTGCGGGGGCGCGGGGGTGGCGGGCGCCGTTGTTGGGTTCGCCGCCCAAGGCTTCGCCGGCGGGGTCGGTGCCGGCGAGCATGGCCTTCATGCGTAGCGCTTCGGCTTCGCGGCGGCGGCGTTCGGCGGCCACCATTTCCGCTTCGCTTTGGAGTTGCACGCGGGCGAGCAGGCGGGTCACGTCGCGCTTGATGTTGTAGAGCAGTTCCTGAAAGAGCTCGAAGGACTCGCGCTTGTATTCCTGCTTCGGCTGCTTCTGGGCGTAGGCGCGCAGATGGATGCCTTGGCGCAGGTGATCCATAGTTGCTAGGTGCTCCTTCCAGCGCTGGTCGAGCACCTGCAGCATGAGCTGCTTCTCCACCTGCCGCATGTCGATGCCGCGCGTGGTCCACTCCTCTTCCTTGGCCTCGTACTCCGCCGTGACGCTGGCAGCAATCCGCTCGCGAAGGTCGTCCTCGGCGAGTTCCTCGTCCTCGTCGAGCCAGCGCGCCACCGGCTGCGCGGAGTTGAAGTCTGTGGCGAGGGCCTGCTCCAAGCCTTCGATGTCCCATTGCTCGATGATGCTCTCCGGCGGGATGTACTCGCCGATGACATCGTCGATCACCTCGCCGCGAATCTCCTCGATCATGTCGCCGATTTCGTCGGCGGCCATGAGTTCGTTGCGCTGTTGGTAGATGACCTGGCGCTGGTCGTTGGCCACGTCGTCGTATTCGAGCAGGTTCTTGCGCAGGTCAAAGTTGCGCCCCTCCACCCGGCGCTGCGCCTTCTCGATGGAGCGGTTGACCATGCCGGCCTCGATGGCCTCGCCCTTCTCGAGCCCGAGGTTGCTCATGAGCCCCCGCATCCTCTCCGAGGCGAAGATGCGCATCAGGTCGTCTTCGAGCGAAAGATAGAAGCGCGACGAGCCGGGGTCGCCTTGACGACCGGAACGGCCCCGAAGCTGGTTGTCGATGCGCCGGGACTCGTGCCGTTCGGTGCCGATGATGTGCAGGCCCCCGGCCTCGATGACGTGATCATGGCGTTCTTGCCAGGCGGACTTGATCGCGGCCACCTTGCTCTCGTCCGGGTCCTCCCCCAGCGCCTCCACCTCGGCTTCCCAGTTGCCGCCGAGCACGATGTCGGTACCGCGACCTGCCATGTTGGTGGCGATGGTGACGACGCCGGGGCGGCCGGCCTGGGCGACGATTTCGGCCTCGCGTTCGTGCTGCTTGGCGTTCAGCACGCTGTGACGCAGCTTGCGGCCGTCGAGTTCCTTCGACAGGCGCTCGGAGGATTCGATGGACGCGGTGCCCACCAGCACCGGACGGCCAGCTTCGGTGGCATCGTTGATGTCATTCACGATGGCGTCGTATTTCTCGTCGATGGTGAGGTAGATGTGGTCGTTGAAATCCTCTCGCACCATCGGCATGTGGGTGGGAATCACCAGCACTTGGAGGCCGTAGATCTGGCGGAACTCGAACGCCTCGGTGTCGGCGGTGCCGGTCATGCCGGAGAGCTTGCCGTAGAGGCGGAAGTAGTTCTGGAATGTGGTGGAGGCGAGGGTTTGGGTTTCGCTGCGGATGGCGACGCCTTCCTTGGCCTCCACGGCCTGATGGATGCCCTCCGACCAGCGCCGCCCAGGCATGGCGCGGCCGGTGTGCTCATCGACGATGACGATCTCGCCGTCCTGCACCATGTAGTCCACGTCGCGCCGGAACAGGAAGTGCGCCTTGAGGGCGGCTTGGACGTGGTGCAGGAGCCCCAGGTTCGAGGCCGCATAGAGGCTGTCGTCTTCGCCCAGCAGCGTCAGCCGCTTGAGTTCACGCTCGACGAACTCGTGACCGCGTTCGGTGAGTTCCACCTGACGGTTCTTTTCGTCGACGAAGAAGTCGCCGGTGTCTTCGCGCTCGGCGTCCTCGCCGGCGATTACCCTCGGCAGCGCCGCCTCGACCTTCTCTTGCTGGGTGAGACGAGGCGCCAGGCGGTTGATCTTTTGGTAGAGGTCGGTGCTCGCCTCGGCGGGGCCGGAGATGATGAGCGGCGTGCGCGCCTCGTCGATGAGGATCGAATCCACTTCATCGACGATGGCGAAGTCGAGGCTGCGCTGCACCTTGTCGGCGGTGGTGAAGGCCATATTGTCGCGCAGGTAGTCGAAGCCGAACTCGTTGTTGGTGCCGTAGGTGATGTCGGCCTCGTAGGCGACGCGCTTGGCTTCCCGGTCTTGGCCCGATTGCACGACGCCCACGGTCATGCCGAGCGCCTCGTAGATGGGGCCCATCCAGCGGGCATCGCGCCGCGCCAGATAGTCGTTGACGGTGACGATGTGAACCGCGCCGCCGGAGAGTGCGTTCAGATAGGCGGCGAGGGTGGCCACCACGGTCTTGCCTTCGCCAGTGCGCATCTCGGCGATGCGGCCCTCGTGCAGCGCCATGCCGCCGATCAACTGCTCGTCGAAATGACGCATCTCGCGGTTGCGGCGGGCCGACTCGCGCACCGTGGCGAAGGCTTCAGGCAGCAGCGCCCCCAGAGACTCGCCGGCCTCGTGCCGGGCACGGAAGTCGTCGGTGCGGGCCGCGAGGGCTTCGTCCGAGAGGCCCGACAGGTCCGCCTCGAGGGCGTTGATGCGAGTCACCAGCCTGCCGAGGCGCTTCAGTTCGCGACTGTTCTTGGTGCCGAAGATTTTCTGAAGCATGGCGGCCTCTACCTTGCTGGGCCCGGTTGTGCGCGGGCGGCGGCGTGGGCGGATTCTACTCCCGCTAGCGTGGCGTCCCAGAAATACGTAACCCTTCGCGCTGGACGTTGCCTGGTGCAACAACGTCGGAGAAAGCGAGGATGTGCCGCCTGGGACTCGCCCCCGAAAGGTCGTTGAGTGCCTGCATTTGGCATCCCGAAGTACCACGAGCTTGTGGGACGGCACACTAGCGGCCTGTCGGACTTGGCCGCGCAGCGGCGCGTGCGACAGGCTGGTAGCCGTAGTTGCGCGCGAACGCGCACGAAGGCCAGCAGTTCGCGAAGCGAACTGCCGACGCGCCCTTCAGGGCGCGCTAGGAGGCTTGGCCGTAGAGATGGCGGGCTCCTAGCCGGAGGGTGAGCGTAGTCAACGGCCCTCGGAGGGAAGCTCCTGACGTGCCGCAGGCACATCAAGCATGACGGGCGTCAGCGAGCCGAGGCTGGTTCGTTGGTGGCGTCGATCGAGGCTGGCGCTTTGCTTGGCGTTGTCTGGGATGCGGTTGCGGTGGCCTTGGCTGGCTCCGCTGCGTGCGCGCCTTGGGCACGCTTGGAGGGCGGGACGCCCTCCGTCCAGAGAGGTCCTCGCAGGGCAGGGGCTGCTGCTTCGGCGCATCCGGAGGGAAATCAGGAATAATGCAGGCCGGGGGATGCATGAGAGCGAAGACCACTTTGGCGCGACGCAGGATCGATGGCTTGCTGCGCGATGGCGGGCGCGGTTACCGCTCGGGCGCGCAGCCTTTGCACCGACTCCTGCGCAAGGGGCAGCAGATGCAATCGCTGACTGAGCAAGTGCGGGCGTTGCTGCCGCCTCAGCTCGCGCCCCATTGCACGGTTGCGGACCTGGCCGGGGACCGCCTCACGCTGCACGCCGACAACGCCTCCTTCGCCACCCGCCTGCAATTCGAGACGCCGAAGCTGCGCGTGCGACTGCAAAAGCTCTCGGATTTCGCTGAGATCACCGACATCCGCGTGCACACCGGCACCCAGCGGTTGCCGGAACCGCGCCGCTTGCCGCAAGTGGCGCTGCGCCGCCGGCCACCTTCCGGGCTATTGCGGCGCCTCGCCGAAGGCATCTCGGACGAGGGTCTGCGGGCAAGCATCGAACGGCTGGACCGCGACGCCCGCGGCGATTGAAGCAGGCACTTTCCGGTGTGAGGATGCCCCGCATGGAACGACCGCCCAAACGGGGTGTCCTCACGGCTTCATCCCGAAGCCGAGCCAACACGAACGTGCCGGCCGGACGGCGCGGTCCCACACGCCACGCGGAGTCTTCCAGTGCAACGAGGTGCCGGGCGTTGCGGCGTAGTGCCGGTTGCCTGGCCCAACGCGTTCGAACGGCCCGCGCGAGCCGGAGACGACCGCGTTGGAGCACCGTCGTGGCGGTTACGTCCGGTGAAGCGGCTCAGCAAGGTCTCGGCGAATCCGCCAAGCGATGCAGACGCAAACAGCCGAGTTGACCAAGAGGAATAGGCGGTCAAGCATGCCGCCAGGGATCATGATCACGTTCCCGTAGGCAATCGTGTCCCACAGCAGGTGCGAAGCGACCCCAAGACTCATCCCCACGACGAGCATCTTGCCCGTTGTAGTTTCGCGAAGTCTGCGAACGAGGAGGGGAAGCACCGGAAGTGCGCTGTGAAAGAAAGGGGAGCGGTGAAAGCCGATACCGAAAAAGAGATCCCAATCAGGAACCCAAGTCCCGATCAGTGCGACCGGTATGACGATCAATGGCTCCCACCTTCGCCCTTCTGCCAAGCCGTAGCGTTTTGCCAAGCTGTAGAAGATTGCCAAGCACACCAATCCTACGAGGCCATGGACTATGCGATCTGCCGTCATGAAGCGCGCGTGCCGACGATGATCACCTGAATCTACCTCCGACCGCCCCGTGAGTGCCCCGGGCCTCCCCTAGGAACCCCTCGCGAGGCCGTTGCCTACGCTCGTCCTCAGTCTGCCTGCCGGGTGAAGAACTCGTGCAGTGAAAGGAGTCGTTCGCCGCCTCCGGTGGTGCCTTCGCGCTGCGCCACCAGGGGTGGCCTGGGCTCGTTCTGGCGTTCGCGTTCGTAGGCAGGGCGCTCGAAGTTGTGGGGTTCGACAGCGGCGGTCACCGGAGCGTTGTTGACCACGATTCCGGGCTGCATGGCGCGGTTGGGGATGCCCGTGGCAACCACCGTGACGCGGATTTCGTCTTGCAGGTCCGGATCGATGACGACGCCGGCGAACACCCGCACCTCGGGGTCGGTGTGGCCGGTCACCGCTTCCTGCACGTCTTCGAACTCGTCGTACTGCAGGTCGGGTCCGCCGGTGAGGTTGACCAGCACGGCCTTGGCGCCTTTGAGATCCACATCTTCGAGCAGGGGGCTGCGCACTGCCTGATCCACCGCCTCGGCGGCGCGGCCATCGCCGCTGGCACAGCCGGTGCCCATGAGGGCCGCGCCCCGCTTCGACATCACCGTCTTCACGTCGGCGAAATCCACATTGATGCGGCCGACGCGGGTGATGACATCGGCGATGCCCTGCACGGCGCCAAGCAGCACTTGGTTCGGCTTCTCGAATACGTCCATGAAGCCGGTGGACTCGCCGGTGAGCTGGCTCAGCTTGTCGTTGGGGATGGTGATCATCGTATCGACGTGGCGCGAGAGCTCAATGATGCCGGCGTCGGCGGTTTCGGTGCGGCGTTCGCGGCCAAAGGGGCGCGTGACCACGGCGACGGTGAGCACGCCGAGTTCCTTCGCCACTTCGGCCACCACCGGGGCTGCCCCGGTGCCGGTGCCGCCGCCCATGCCGGCGGCGACGAACAGCATGTCGGTGCCCTGAATGGCATCGCGGATGTCGTTGCGGTTCTCTTCCGCGGCGGCGCGACCGAGATCCGGATCTCCTCCCGCGCCATAGCCCCGCGTCACCTCCTTGCCGAGAATCACCCGCGTGGGCACGGCGGCGAGGCTTTCGAGGGCCTGATTGTCGGTGTTTGCGGCGATGAACTCGACGCCTTGGACCTCCTTCGAGACCATGTATTCGACGGCGTTGCCGCCGCCGCCACCGACTCCGATCACCTTGAGCGTTGGCCCCTGTCTCAGGCCATCCACCATTTCAAACTTCATGCGGGACTTCTCCGTTGTCAAACCGCCTCTGCCAAGCAGAGCCGATGCCTCTTGCGTGGCGCCTCTCTTTTTTTCAGAAGAGGTCGCCGAGGCGTTGCCTGATTCGAGCCAGAAGTCCTTCCCCTGCGAAACGCCGTGTGGTCGCTCGCACCTCTCTTTCATTGTTGCCGTACATCATGAGGCCAACGCCGGTCGAATACACCGGGTTCTCCAACAGGTCGCGCAGTCCATGCGCTGCGCTTGGCACGCCGATGCGCACCGGCATGTTGAAGACTTCCTCCGCCAACTCGCCTACACCCTCCATCTTCGCCGATCCACCGGTCAATACGATACCCGAAGCCACCAGCGGCTCAAAGCCGCTGCGACGAAGTTCTGTCTGCACGAACTGGAAAATCTCCTCGTAGCGTGCGCGCACCACTTCGGCGAGCGTCTGCCGCGACAGATCGCGGGCGGCGCGGTTGCCCACGGCCGGCACCTTGATGTCCTCGGTCCCGGCCACCAGCGCCGGTACGGCGCAGGCATAGCGAATCTTGATTTCCTCGGCGTCCTTGCTGGGCGTGCGCAGCACCACGGCGATGTCTCTGGTGATGCGATCGCCAGCGATTGGCACCACGGCGGTGTGGCGAATGGCACCGTGGCAGAACACCGCCACGTCCGTGGTGCCGCCGCCGATGTCGATGAGGCAAACGCCAAGTTCCCGCTCGTCGTCGGTGAGGCAGGCGCTCGCCGATGCGAGCTGTTCCAGGATCAGGTCATGCACTTTCAGGCCGCAGCGGACGATGCACTTCTCGATGTTCTCGGCGGCGTTGAGCGCGCAGGTAATGACATGCACGCGCGCCTCGAGGCGCACGCCGGACATGCCGATGGGCTGCTTGACGCCTTCTTGGTTGTCGATGACGTATTCCTGCGGCAGCACGTGCAGCACCTTCTGATCGGCAGGAATGGCAAGCGCTCGAGCCGCGTCGATCACCCGGTCGACGTCGTGCGCGGTGACCTCGCGGTCCCGGATCGCCACAATGCCGTGGGAGTTGAGGCTGCGGATGTGACTGCCGGCAATGCCGGCATACACCGAGTCGATGGCGCAATCGCCAATCAGCTCGGCCTGCTCGACGGCCCGCTGGATGGACTGCACGGTGGACTCGATGTCCACCACGACGCCTTCCTTGAGGCCGTGGGAACTGTGGGTGCCGATGCCGATGACCTCGAGGCGACCGTCCGGTTGCACTTCGCCCACGACCGCCGCCACCTTGCTGGTGCCGATGTCGAGCCCCACGACCCTGGCCTGTTGCTCTTCGCCTGACATGGTCATTCGTCCTCTGGCGGCGGCCCTGATGGCACCCGTTGTGTGGCGATCGGCACAAGCTCTGCGAACGCCAAGGTTTCGGTTTCCGTGTTTTCGATGCGGTCGGCGGGGCATTGGTCTTCGCCGCATCCTTCGGCGGGGGCGGGCCGGTCCCGTCCCGTGCTCGGGGCCGCGGCGGATGCGGTACGGGACGGGACCGGCCCGTCCCCTATGGCCCATGCCACCGCGACGCCGGCAGGGTAGCGTGCATCGACGCTTTGCACGCGCTCTACACCGCCGGCAAGCTCGCCCGCCCACACCGTCAGGAAGCGTGCGAACCTGCTGCTGAGTTCGCTGGCACCAAGCATCACGCGCACCTCGTTGTCGAGTTGCACCGACCATTCGCCGAGTGCGTTCTCGGCCAGTTCCACGATGGCGAGGTCGACGCCCGCCGCCGCGCCGCGCAAGAGCCCGTACACGCGCATGGCTTCGACGCCGCTCGCCTGTTGCGTGCGCAGCGTCGGAATGCCCTCGCCAGCGATGTCGTCTGGCAGGTGGACCACCTCGCCGCTCGTCGTGAGGTAGGCGCCATCACCCCAGCGTGCCGCCAGCGGCTCGCGCGTAACCGCAACGTGCATCCGACCCGGCCAACGGCGCCAGGCACGCACGCTGTGCGACCAGCCGAGGTCCTCCACCGCTTCGACGATGTCGGCGGCGGTGCGTCGCCCAGCGACGATGGCGGCGGATGCTGCCGCACCCACTTCGTTGCGCTCGGCTTCGCTGAGCGCGCCGTGGATGCGCACCTCCTTGATCTCCTGCGTCGCGAGGTCAAACAGACTCCAGCCAAGGCCGGCGAACACCAAGGTCGCGAATGCGGCGCGAAGCGTCGCGGTGCCGAATCGAAGCCGCGGCCTGAGGGTGGCTCGGGAGGCAACGTCATGCACCGCGGGAGCCCTCGGGTCGTTGCACGCGCTCGAGCATTCGCGGCAGGTGTTCGATGTCGCCGGCACCTTGCACCAGCAAGATATCCCCGTCCTGGATCCGTTCCCGGAGCAGCTGCGCCGCCTGTTCGAGGCTGTCGGCGAAGGACGGTGCAATCTTGCCCCCGCGACACACGGCGCGCGCGAGCACGCGGCCGCCCACGTCGGCCAACACCGGTTCGCCGGCGGCATAGACATCGAGCAGCACCAGTTCGTCCGTCTGGCCGAGCACCGCCACGAAGTCGTCGAAGAGGTCCCGCGTGCGCGTGTAGCGGTGGGGTTGATACACCATTACCAGACGGCGCGCCGGCCACAGCGCCCGAGCGGTGGCGATCACCTGCGCCACTTCGGCGGGGTGATGGCCATAGTCGTCCACCAGCGTCACCGGATGCCCCGCAATCGATCGGTCGCTCAGTTGGAAGCGACGCTCCACGCCGCCGAAGCTCGCGAGACCCCGAACGATGGCGTCGTCGTCGATGCCCTCTTCGCTCGCGACCGCAACGGCGGCGAGGGCGTTTAGCACATTGTGCCGGCCTGGCGTCGGCAGGTGCAGCTCGAGTTCGGGGTGGCCTCGACGCTGCGCCAAGAACCGTGAGCGGCCGTCCACGGCCTTCACGTCGGTGGCGCGAAAGTCGGCGTCTCGGGAGAAGCCGAACGAGCGCAGCGGGCGATCCACCTCGCTGGCAAGGGCGCGGCCCGGCGGTTCGTCGATGCCGACGATGGCGAGACCGTAGAACGGCAGGCGGTGGAGAAAGTCGACGAAGGCACGACGCAGGTGGGCAAAGTCTTGGCCATAGGCTTCGAGGTGGTCACGGTCGATGTTGGTGACCACCGCGAGGGTGGGATGCAGGTGCAGGAACGAGGCGTCGCTCTCGTCTGCCTCGGCGATCATGTGCGCCCCGCTGCCGAGGGCGGCGCCGCTGACGCTGCCTTCGCCGGCTTCGTCGGTGGCAGGCCGGAGCAACCTGCCGCCGATGACATAGGAGGGGTCGAGACCTGCCTCGGCAAAGACGGCAGCGATCATGCTCGCGCTGGTGGTCTTGCCGTGGGCGCCGGCAACGGCAATGCCGATGCGGTGCCGCATCAGCTCGCCGAGCATCTGCGCCCGTGGGATCACGGGGATGCCGCGCTCGCGGGCGCGTTCGACTTCTGCGTTGTCGGCGGGGATGGCGCTCGATGTCACGACGACATCCGGCGTCACGCCAGCGTCGAAGGCGGCCGTCGAGTGGCCGACGCGGGTGGTGGCGCCGAGCGACGTCAAATGCCGTGTGGCGGCGGAGGCCACCAGATCGGAACCCGTCACCTCAAGGCCTTCCCGCAGCAGCACCTCGGCGATGCCGGACATGCCGGCGCCGCCGATGCCGACGAAGTGGACGCTGCGCACGCCGCGCAAGTAGGTTGCCGTTGCTTCCGTCACGTCTTTCACGTCCGCACGCTTGCCGCCGAGACGCGTTCGCGGTGCGGTGCCTCGAGCTCCATGCGCACGCGCAGCGCAAAGGCGACGAAGGCGCTCGAAACCAGCAGGCTGTTGCCGCCGTAGCTAACGAACGGCAGCGTCAGCCCCTTCGTCGGCAA
>VXSY01000180.1 GCA_009837725.1 Gammaproteobacteria bacterium
TTGGGAATCCGAGGGGCCCGTCACTCCCCCCTCGTGGGGGAGTCGTGAAAAGCGTCCTCGCTTTTCTCGGAGGGGGGGGGCCGCCGACCCAAAGCCCCGTACCGCCGCAATCCCCGAACGAAGCCCCCTCCTGTCACTCGCCCTCTTATCTGGTGCAGGCTCCTGACACCACCCCCAGGCCTCGCCTTGTCCAAGGCGTTAGCGTGACTGCCATTCCGGCGCGCGCTTCTCCGCGAACGCTCGAGCACCCTCTACGGCATCCTCCGACGACCACACCGACTCGATCAGCATCGCCCCCATGCGACGCCCGTAATCGAGCGGCACCTCCAGCCCAATGTGCGCCAGTTTGCGGGTGGCCCGCACAGCCAGCGGCGCATTGGCAGCGATGGTTTCGGCCATCTCGATCGCCGCCGGCATGAGATCCGGCAACGTAGTCACCCGCGTCACCAGCCCCATGCGGAGCGCTTCGGCGGCATCCACGGGCTCGCCGGAAAGCAGCAGCCACATGGCGTTGGAAAGCCCCACCAAGCGTGGCAGGTTGAAAGACCCGCCCGGCGGGCACAGTCCCACTTTCACCTCCGCAAGCGCCATCCGGGCGTTTTCGGAACATATGCGGATGTCGCAGGTGAGCGCCTTCTCAAGCCCACCGCCGTAGGCCGCACCGTTGATGGCAGCGATGGTGGGCTTGCCGTGGTCGGCACCGACGCGCTCGAAGCGCGAAATCGGCGGACTCGCGGCAGGCACCGGACTTGCGCTGTCGTCGGCCTCCTCTTCAGCGGCTTCCTTGAGATCGCGCCCAGCACAAAAGGCCCGGTCACCGGCGCCGGTGTAGATGCCGATCCACACGTCATCGTCCGCCACGAACTCCGCTTCCGCCTCGCGCAACTCCGCACCTAAGGCCCGCCCCAGGGCATTCATACGCTCGGGCCGGTTGAGCGTGATGATCGCGACATGGCCGCGCTTCTCGTAGGTCACGTAGGCCATGCGGGGCCCCTCCCGTCGGTTTTCGTGCCGGGGATGATACGCGGGCGAACCGCGGACCCCCCAATCGGGCCCTACCGGGGCTCCCACGCCCGAGCCCCAAAGCCCCATCCCGTTTTCCGGCATCATTGGCACGCGCAACGGGGAGAAGGGGATCCCACAATGCCGGCACCACTCGCGGGCCTTCGAATCGCCGACCTGTCAACCAGGCTGTCCGGCGCATTCGCGGCGCGGCTTTTTGGTGACTTTGGCGCCGATGTGCTGCTTGTGGAGCCGCGGGAGGGGCACCCACTGCGCTCCCTGCCACCTTTCGCCGGCGACACGCCGGGCGCCGAACGCAGCGTCGCCCACGCTTACTTTCACTGGAACAAGCGATCGGCGGTGTGCGCAGACGAGACCGAGGTGCGGGCAGCCATCGCCGGCGCCGACGTGGTCGTCACCACCAGCGACGCACCCGACCCCGAACGTGCCGAAACGCTGGCTGCACTCGCCCCCGACGCGGTGCATCTGTCCATCACGCCGCACGGCCTCACCGACCCCCTCACCGGAACGCCCGGCAACAACCTCACCATGAGCGCCCGCGTCGGTTGGGCCTCCATCAACGGCGTTGCCGGCGAGCCTCCGCTGCAAATGCCCCGCGACCAAGCCGGCGTAGTCGGCGGGGTTGCAGGTTTCATCACAGCCTGCGCGGCACTGCGCCGCCGCCATGCCGGCGACGCAGAGCTGGTGGACGTGAGCGAGCTCGAAGCCTTCGCCCTCACCGTGCATCCGTGGGGCGTGGCGGCCGTGTATCAGGGCGCGGGAACAAGGCAAAGCCTTCAGCCCGGGGGAGCGCGAGCGGCCTCCCCTCGCGAAAGAAGCCCAGGTGGCGGACGCAAGCGTGGCGATCCGGGTCCGTTGTGGGACCTGGCCGACGGCCAGATGAACTTCGGCCTCGCCGACTTCCACAACTGGACCGAAGCCATGGACGCGATGAACCTGCCGGAACTCGGCCGCCGACCGGAACTCATCCCCGACATCGGCCGCCACTCCCAGCCCATGAAGGATGTCGTCGTTGGCATGGCGCACACCTTGCCCAAGATCGAGCGCTGGCCGCTGTTCCACAAGCTCGCACAGCTTCGCTGCGTCATCGGCGTGGTGCAGGACATGGACGACATCACCAAGAACGAGCAACTCAAGGCGCGCGAGTTCTTCGTCACCACGGAACTCGACGGTAAGCGCGTGCGGGCACCAGGCGCCCCGGCCAAGCTCTCGCCTTCGCCGTGGCAGCTTGCCAAACCTGCGCCTAGCCTCGCCCCGGGAGCCCTCAGCGAGGGGGTGCGCGAGGGGCTTCCCCTCGCCGGAGAAGCCAAGCCGCAATGGGTCAACGTGCCGCCGCCGGAACTTGCCAAGGCGCCGGTCGATGCCGGCAGCCTCGCCGACGGGCCCTTGGCAGGCGTGCGCGTGCTGAGTTTCGGACAGGCGTGGTCCGGCACCTTCGGCACCGAGCTCCTGGCCCTCTTGGGCGCAGATGTGGTGCAGATCGCTTCCCTGCATCGCCCCGACGCATTTCGTCGCATCCGCAACACCGTGCCGAAGGGGGTTGAGCATCCAACCCGGCTGCAACACGCTGCCAACACCCAAGGCCACTACAACTCCGTCAACCTGCACAAGCGCGAAATCACCTTGGATCTGCGCCAGGACCGCGGCCGCGAGATTCTCTGGCAACTGCTGCCGAAGTTCGACATCGTCGCCGACAACTTCCGCCCCGGCGTGCTGCCCTCCTGGGGCATCACCCTCGACAAGCTGCATCGGCTGCGCCCCGGCATGATCTGGGCCTCGATTTCCGGCTATGGCGAATCGGGCCCTTACCGCGACTATCCCGCCAATGGCGCCACCACGGAACCGATGGCGGGACTGTCGTCGCTGCATGGCTACGAAGGCGAGGTGCCAATGGAGGAGTCGCCGGACGGCGTTCCGCGCCAACGCGGGCCGGCCATGAACACCGGCGGCCTGTTCCCGGACCCGGTCGGCGGCTACTTCCTGGTCGCCACCATCATGGCTGCTCTGGCACATCGGGATCGCACTGGCGAGGCACAGCGGGTGGACCTTTCCATGATGGAATCCGTCGCCGCCGTGGTCGGCGATGCCTTGATCGAATACGACGCAACCGGTCGCAAGCCCGGTCCGCGTGGCAACCACCACCCGCGCATCGCGCCGCACGCCGTCTATCCGGCCGCAGACGGCGAATGGCTGGCACTTGCTGTCGAGACCGAAGCCGCGTGGCGTGCGTTCGTTGCCCACACTGGCGAGCCACGCTTGGGTGGCCCGCAGTTTGCAGCCGAGGCGTTGCGCAAGGCCAACGAGTCTGAGCTCGACGAGATCATCGCCGGGTGGGGCCAAGGCCAAGACGCCTTCACCGCCGAGCACGAACTAGGCCAGCTTGGCCTCTGCGCCGCCAGGGTTACTCCCCTCTACGAAATCTACAGCCGTCCCGACCCCCACTTCGCCGAATCCGGCTTCGTGAGCCAGAT
>VXSY01000137.1 GCA_009837725.1 Gammaproteobacteria bacterium
GCTTGCCGTAGCCGTGGCTGGATAGATGATCGCCGTGGTCGGAGGAGTAGCAGACGAGGGTGTCGCCCGAGAGTCCAAGCCGATCTAGCGCTGCAAGCAACCTGCCCATCTGCGCGTCGAGCCCGGTGCAGCAGCCGTAGTAGTCGGCGATCTCGCGGCGGGCGAAGTCCGCCATCTGCGGCGGCACGTTGCCGGGCAGGTCGATCTCGGCAGGGTCGTAGCCGCCGTACTCCTCCGGGTATTGCGGATACGGCCAGTGGGGCGGACGCCACGACACGAATAGGGCAAACGGGTCGCTCGCGCGTTCCTCCAGGTGGCGTTCCATGAAGCGAATGGCGAGGTCCGTCTCCACAACGGGCGACCAGCCTTCGTGCAGCGTCGGCCCAGTCTCGTTCTCGTGGTAACGCTGGTCGAAGTAGTTGCCCCCCACGCCTGCCACTGCCGCCAGATAGTCGAGCCCATAGCGGTCTTGCTCAGGGTACGGCGGAACTCCGAGGTGCCAGACGCCGATGTGACCGGTGTGATAGCCCGCCGACTTCAGCTCTCCCGGCAGCGTGGGGATGTCCCGGAATGGCTCGTACTCGTTGTCGATGACGCCATTGCGCCAGCCATAGCGGCCCGTCAGCAGGATCGCCCGGAACGGCGAGCACAGCGGATGGTTGGAGAACATGCTCTCGCACACCATGCCCTCGGCGGCCATGCGGTCCAGATTGGGCGTTTGCACCACCTGGTTGCCGTAGGCGCCGAGCGAACTGTGGCGCTGTTGATCGGAAAAGACGAAAAGGACGTTCATGCGCGGAGTCTGCCGGAACCGCAGTGAGCACGGCAACGCCGGAGTGAGGGGCCAGCCTGCTCTACAATGCTTAAGAGAGCCGCCGCGTCGGGCGCGCCTTGCATCAACCCCAAGACGAAGGAGGGAGCGCCATGCCTTCTGTGGATCCCGAGGCCACGTCCACGCCGCCTGGACATTCCACCGCCTTGCTCGCGGCCATGGCAGACGGGATTGGCGATCTCTGCTTCGCTTCCGAGGAATGGGTGGCCGTGGCGCGGGATGCGCTCGCCGCCGCCGTCGAGCGGCACGCCGACGCGCTTCGGAACCAAGGCACCTTCACGCTCTGTGAGGTGGCCCACAACCCCCCGGTCTGGCTTCGCTGCCGAGGCCAGTTGGCATGGCATGCACGGATCGACGGAGCGCGTGTCACTGTGGAGTCGGGGGAACTGCCCGCCACCGAGTGCGACCTTCGGATGGAAGGGGAGCACTCGATCATCAGCAACGGCGCCCGCATCCAATACCACGGCAGGAACCCCACGGTCGTTGCCGCCGCCCAAGCACGTCTTGCGAAGCTCTCGCGCTGGAACATGACCGGCAACATGCCGGAGCACCCCGCGCTGCGCGCCGCGCTCAAGGGGCTGCACGACGCGATGGCGCCTCGCACGATGCCGCGCTTCACGTTCATGACGCCGGAGTGGGTGAGTTCCGCCCGGCACGTGCTCTCCACCCGCGCGGCGTCGGCAAAGTACGCGGACGGGTTGCGCAACGTCGTGTTCACGTTTTCCGAGGAGTTCACCCACACGCCGAAGTACGCCTTCCCAGATGGCGCCCACGGCGGCTTCTGGGTGCGCTGCGACCACGGCGACATCACGGTAGGCGCCGGACCGCTGCCGGCGGCACTGGCCCCGGCGGATGCCCTCACCAAGGGCAAGTACACGCCCGTGGTGCCCGTGGGGCGCACTGTTAACGCCCTGATGACGGACGCGGAGAAGGAGGAGCAGGCGGCGTACAGCAAGGCCGCGTTCCGACGCGAAGAGGAGACCGGCAAGCATCCCGTCAGTCAGTCCTCTCCATCCGGCAAGGGGGCGATGCCGCCAGAGCTCGCGCGAGTGTTCATGCCGCTGCACGACGAACTCTCGAAGCGCACCTCCGGAGAGCTGCCAGCCGACTTCGACGACTCGGTAAAGCCGGCATGGGCCGAGGCGCAGGGCTTCGACCGCGATTCGGCCTACGACCCGTCATGGCTGCGTTACCACGAACTCGACATCTACGGGCAGCCACGCAAGGTGGCCGGTTGAGGATCACCTTTGCCGGCTGTCTTCCAACCAGAACCTCGCGCACGAAATCGCCAGTAGAGGCCGTGCGGTACACTGCCTTGCAGTTCACCTGATCGGAGCCCGCCTTGCCGAGATTCGCTGCCAACGTGTCGATGATGTTCGGCGAGCTTCCGGTTTCGGAACGCTTCGCCGCGGCCCGCAAGGCAGGCTTTCAGGCAGTGGAATACCTAGCGCCGTACGCCGATCCCATCGCCGAGGTGCGGCGCTGGATCGACGACGCCGGCGTCGAGATGATCCTGCTCAACACCCTGCCCGGGGATGCCGAAGCCGGCGAACGGGGCCTTGCGGCCCTGCCGGGGCGTGAGGCCGACTTCCGCGCGCATTTCGAGCAGGCGCTTGCGTACGCCACCGGGCTCGGTGCCGGCATGATCCACGTCATGGCCGGCGTGGTCCCCGACGGAACCGAGCGCAAGGACAGCGAAGCAACGTTCGTCGCCAATCTTCGGCGCGCAGCTCCCGAAGCCGCGCGGCACGACATCGCCCTGCTGCTCGAACCCCTCAACACCGTGGACATGCCGGGCTATCTGCACACCCGCTGCGACCAAACCCGGCGCATCATCGAGGCGGTCCAGCAGCCCAACGTGCGACTGCAGTACGACTTCTACCACCGCCAGGTCATGGAGGGGAATCTCGCGCCGAACCTCCGCCAGCACTTCGACCTGGTCGGCCACATCCAGTTCTCCAGCCTGCCGGGGCGGCACGAGCCCCAGCACGGTGAAGTCAACATGCCGTTCCTGTTCGATGTCGTGGACTCGCTTGGCTACGAGGGCTGGATCGGCTGCGAGTACAGCCCCAAGGCCGGCACGCTAGAGGGACTTTCCTGGGGTCGCCCCTGGGGCCTCGGGGACAGCAGAGCCTGACATGCCGCACCTCTCCCGAGCGCAGGTGCAGAGCTTTCACCAGAACGGCTTTCTCTCGCCGTTGCCCGCCTTCACGGGGGACGAGACCCTTGAGCTCCGCCAGCGCGTGGAGTCCATTGAAGCCGCGGCCGGCGCCGGCAAGGAACGCGCCGCCCGGGCAGGGCTGCCGGTGACCCATGCCTGGGCCTGGGATCTCGTCCACGACCCGCGCATCGTCGATCCCATCTCGGACGTGCTCGGCGACGACGTGCTGTTGTGGAGCATGGACTGGTTCATCAAGGAACCGGGCCCGTCGTTTGTTTCCTATCACCAAGACGCCACCTACTGGGGCCTCGAGCCGCACCATGTCGCCACCGCCTGGGTGGCACTCTCGGACGCCGGCCCGCGCACGGGCCCCATGCGCTTCATCCGGGGCAGCCACAAGGGTCCGCTCTACGAGCAGGACGACACCTTCGAGGACAACAACCTCTTGAGCCGAGGCCAGCGCGTCAAGACCGACGTGGACGAGAGCCGGGGCGTGCTCGCGCCGCTGGCGGCGGGGGAAATGTCGCTCCACCACGTTCGCATCATCCACGGTTCGGATCCCAACCGCACCAGCGACCGCCGCATCGGCATGGTGCTGCGCTACTGCGCCACCGACGTGCGTCAGACCAAGGTGGATGGCGACCGCGCCATCTTAGTCGCCGGCGAAGACCGCTACGGCCATTTCGAGATGATCCCCCGCCCTGCAACCGACGGCGGCGAAGGGGAGCGCGCCCTCGCCCGCCGACACGGCCTCACGCGACACAAGGCACTGATGGAGGATTGACCGGACATCGCCCGGGCCAAGGGGCGACGCCCTCGCAGAGGTCTTTCTACGCGTCGGAGCGCTGCACGAGTTGGCCTTCGACGGCGGCTTCGACGCTGTTGGTGCAGATCAGCTCGCCCTCGGCGATACCGCCCTTGACGTACACCGTTTCGCCACTGACGCGGAGAATGTCGACTTCGCGAAACGCCAGTCGGCTGTCTGCGCCCACCACGTACATCCGACCGTTCGCCTGCAACGCCGTGCGTGGTACCACCACCACGTTGGCCTCCTCGCGTCCGAGGATCTCCGCCTCGACAAACATGCCCACGGTGAGCGGCGATCCGTTGCTCGGTTCATAGGGTCCGGCCACCTGGGCGATGACGTTGACCATGCGAGTCTTGCTGTCCAGTTCGCCCTCTGTGCGCACCACTTCGGCACGCCAAGTGTGCTCGGCGCCAGCAAACTCCGCTCGCAGGATCACTTCCACCGGAGGCCTCCCGGCATCCAGCGGCCGTGCCAGCGACAGCGGCAAATACGCGAGCTCCTGATCCAGCACCGGCAGGCGGATTTCGGCGAAGTCGGTGGAGTACAGCGTTGCGACGGACTCGCCGCGATTGACGAACTGGCCGAGGTCAACGCGCTCGCTGCGGACGCGACCGTCGTAGGGCGCCACCAAGCGAGTTCGCTCGAGGTCGCGTTCGGCGCGGGTCTGTCGCGCCACAGCCTCCTCCAGCGATGCCCGGGCGACCAGCAGGCGATTGAGCGCATCGTCTTCCTGCGCCTGGGAGCCCGACTGCGCCTCCGCTAGGCTCTGATAGCGGCGATAGGCCCGTTGCGCCCGGACAAGATCGCTCTGCACCGCGGCTAGCTGCGCCTTCGCCTGAGCGTGGGCAACCTCGTAGTCAATACGCTCGATGTCCACAAGTATGTCGCCCTCGGCAAAGAACCCGCCGGAAACCAGCGCGGGAGAAACATGCACGATGCGACCAGACACCTCCGCCACGAGGTCGCTCTCGCTCTTGGGGACCACTGTGCCGTGGGTGCTGACGGAGAGGCGTACCGTCTCCATCACTGCGGCAACGGTGTTCACCATGGGAACAAGAGGCGGTGTCGACTGCGGTTCGAGTTCCGGCCCTGTGGCAACGATGAGTGCACCGACCAACACGCCGGCTACCAAGACCAGCAGAGGAATAAGGCGTCGTTTCAGCAATGCGTTGCAGGTGCTGGGCCAGGGGCGATTGCGCGACAATACCATGCACGCATTGGGACGCCACGCACAGGCGTAGCTCTCCGAGACGGACCAGGACGCCCTGTCGGCACCCGGAAGGGAGTGACGGGACGACATGCCGGCGCAAATCGCGCACGAGAGCCGTTTGCGGGAATGGACAGCAGAGTGTTGCCACCAAGGCACGACTGGTCTATTTTCGGGTCGATTCCGCACCGAGACCGTGTATGGCCGAACCGACCCAAGGCACGAAACTGAGCGGCTACATTCAGTTGGCAGTCGTCGCGGTCGTGCTGGCGGCTGGCATCTACTTTGGCCAAGCGCCCGATCGAATCGCCGTCGACCCGGCGACGCCCCTCGGCACGAACGAAGAGCCGCCAGAGGTCGCGGTCATCGAGCCCGTGGCCGGAGCGCATCCTGCCAGCGTGGTCCTGACTGGCACGGTGGGGCCTCACGGCATTGTCGCCATGATGCCGTCGGTGAATGGCGGTCGCGTGGAATGGCTCTCTCCGGCGATGCGCATCGGCGGCGCCTTCAAGGCCAACGAAGTGCTGCTCAGGATCGAGGCCAAGGATTACGAGCTCGATGTCGCAGAGGCGAAATCCGAGCTTCGTGCCGCCGAGGCGCGCCTCGAACGGCGTCGGCGCGAAGGGGACGCGGCTCGGATCCGTCGCGCGCAAGCACTCGTCGACAAGGCCCAGGTGGTTGTCGAGCGCGCCGAGTTGGCACTCTCCCGCGCCGCCTTCTCGCTCCCCTTCGATGGTCGGATTGGCCAGGCGCAGGTGAGCGTTGGCCAAGTGCTGTCGCCAGGCGTGTCGTTCGGCAACGCTTACGCCACCGGCGCCTTGGAAGTCGGCGCCGGGATCGGCAACGAGGACCTGGCGTATCTTGCACCCGTGGCGGGGCGTGCGGCGACCATCATGACCGATGCCGGCATGTTCCGGGGCGAAGTGCTGCGGGTGTCGGCGCTGGTGGCGCCGATGAGCCGTCTGGCGCAGGTGTTCCTCAAGTTCGCCGATGACACGCCGCTCGATTCGCTGCCCCTGCCCGGGAGTTTCGCCACGGTGCGAATCGAAGGCGATCCGTTCGAGAACACCTTCCTCCTGCCGCGTGCGGCCGAGCAACCCGGTGGCCATGTTTGGGTCGTCAAGGACGGTCAGCTCGAAGCCGTGACGCCGACCCTGCTCCGTCGCGCCATGTCGGACACGATCGGCCGTCAGACTTGGCTCGTGCGCGCATTCGATACCGGTGAGGGCGTGGTGGTCGGGTCGGTGTTCGGCTCGCACCGCGGCATGCGCGTACGAGTCGCGTCCTCCGACGACTGATGCCCAACGTGGCCATGGACGAGGACACCAAGGCTAGCGACCGTCGCGGCCCCATCGCGTTTTTTGCCCGGTCGCCCGTTGCGGCGAACATGATGATGCTGCTGTTCCTCGGTGCCGGCACCGTGGCTGCGCTACTGCTGCCTGTGCAGAGCACGCCGGACTTCGATCCTCGAGCGATTCAGGTGACGGTGCCCTATCCGGGTGCCACGGCGGAAGAAGTGGAGGAAAGCGTCACCCAGCGTGTGGAAGAACGCGTACGGGGCGTCATCGGCGTCCGACGGGTGCGTTCGGTGGCGCAACAGGGCATCGGCACGGTGACGGCGGAGCTCGACACCTTCGCCACCGCAGCGCTCGTGCTGGCCGACGTTCAGCGCGCCGTGGAGAGTCTTGACGATTTCCCGCCAGAGTTCGCCGAAAAGCCCCGGGTGGAACGCCAACCCTTGCTGCGCAACGTCGCTACCGTCGCGGTGGTGTCCGCTACCGCCTCCGAATCTGATTTGCGTCGCGCCGCCGAACTCGTGCAGGAGCGGCTGCTGGCGCAACCAACGATATCGCATGTAGAACTGTTCGGCGTGCGCGACTACGAAGTCTCCATCGAGGTCAGCGAGGCGGCGCTGCTGCGCAACGATCTGACGGTGGAGGAGGTGGCGACGGCCTTGCAGCGGGCGTCCGTGAACCAGACCTCCGGCGAGTTGCGCACCGGTGGCGGGGGCGTCGTGATCCGCACCAGTGCCAAGCGCCAGCAGGCGGCAGAGTTCGCCGACATCGCCGTGCTCACCCGCCCCGACGGCAGCATGTTGCGCCTAGGCGACGTGGCGGAGATCCAAGACGGCTTCACGGACGATGAACTCGCCAGCCGGATCGACGGTCGCCCCGCCGTGTTCCTGCGAGTGCGGGAGTCCGATGCCGGCGAGCCCCAGGTTGTGGCGGCGGCGCAGGCGGTCATGGCTGCCGCCGCCAAGATCGAACTCCCCGCCGGCATCGACGTCGTCTCCTGGGAAGACGGCAGCGAGCGGGTCCGCATCCGCACCTGGCGAATGGTCGCCAACGCGGCGCTGGGCATCACGCTGGTGTTCGCGTTCCTCATCCTCGTCTTTGATCTGCGCTTCGCGACGTGGATCACGCTCGGCATCCCCATCGCCTTCATGGGCGGCGTACTGATGTTCGAGCCGCTTGGCCTGACCATCAACTCGATGACACTGCTGGCATTGGTGCTGGTGACCGGCATCGTCGTGGACGACGCCATCGTCGTCGGCGAGAGCATCGCCGTGCAGCACGAGTCGGGCAACACCGGCGTTGCCGGCGCGATCGCCGGCGCGCGGGCGGTAGTGGGACCGGTGGTAACGGGCGTTGTGACCACCATGGTCGCCTTCGCGATCCTTGCCTTCATGCCGGGGCCGGTGGGGCAGATGGTCAGTGCCGTGCCGTACGTGGTGGTCGCCGTGTTGGCAGTGTCCCTGCTGGAGGCGTTCGTGATCCTGCCGGCGCATTTGGCATACGGCCGTCGGTGGAGTCGGCCGCCACTCGCCGACGTGCAGGCCGGCGTGCGGCGCTGGCTCGATGAGTTGCGCGACGACGTCGTCGTGCGCGCCATCTCGGCTGCGCTCTTGCGGCCTTGGCTCACCATCGCGGCATCGGTGGCGTTTCTCGCCGTGGCTGTGCTGCTCGTCAGTACCTCGCTGGTGCGGTTCGTGCTGTATGACCCGCCGGCAGACGTGGACCGCCTGAGCGTTCATCTCGCCTTTCCGGTAGGCACGCCGTTCGCGGTGACGGAGCGAGCCGTCGACCAGGTGGTGGGTGCCGCGGACGCCACCGACCGAGCCGCTGAGGGCGACCCCTTCGGTGCCATCGCCGTGATCGTCGGCGGCGACTTGGCCGCCGAGGTCGATTCCATCGATGCCGGCCATCAGGACAGCGACTACGCCAGCCACCTCGCAACCGTGGTGGCCGTGCTGAACGACGAACCGGCGCGTTCGCTCTCCTCGACCGAACTCATGCACATGTGGCGCAGCCGAGTCGGTCAATTGCAGGGCGCCGAGAGCGTCGCCTACAACGCAAGTTCGATGGTGACCATTCCCGAGGTGGGCTTTGTCTTGACGCACAACGACGCCGACACGCTCGCCCGCGCCGGCGACGACTTCGAGGAATACCTTGCCGGCCAGGAAGGCGTCTATGGAACCACCACCTCCCTTGCCCCCGGCAAGCGCCAGTTCGACATCGAGGTCAATAGCCTCGGTATCGCCATCGGCCTGACCGCAGACGAGGTCGCCGCGCAACTGCGCGACCGCTTCCACGGCGTCGATGTGCAGCGCAACCAGCGCGGGCGCGACGAGATGAAGGTTGTCGTGCGTTACCCGGGTGAAGAGCGCCTGACGCTGGCAGACATCCTCGACGAGCGCATCCCCCTGCCGGCCAACCTCGCCCAGGGCGGTGGCCAAGGCGCTCAGGGCGGGGGGGCGATGCAGGGCCTGTTTGGCGCCATGCCCGGAATGCCCGCCCAAGGCGCCAACGCCGGCCTGCCGGTGCCGGGGGTGCCGCTGGCGCTCGTCGCCCAAGTCACCGAGACGCAAGGGCTTGCCGCCATCGAGCGCCAAGACGGACGACGCTCTGTGCTGATCGAGGCGCGAGTCGACACCGCGCAGCGAACGCCCAACTCCGTGAACGCTGACCTCGAGGGCGACTTGCTGCCGAGATTGCTGGCGGAGTACCCCGGTCTCGACTTCGAATACGCCGGTCAACTGGAACTGCAGGAACGAACATTCGACGTGCTCGCACTGCTCGTGGCCGTGGCGGGCCTCATCATCTACGGCTTGATCGCCATTCAGCTCAAGAGCTACTCGCTGCCGCTGGTGGTGATCGCCGCGGTTCCCTTCGCAGCCGCTGGAGCGGTGGTCGGCCACTTGCTGCTCGGCTACGACCTGTCGGCCTATTCGGTATTCGGCATGGTCGCGATCGGCGGCGTTGTGGTCAACGACGTGCTGGTGCTGCTCGACCGATACCGCACCATTCGCGCCCAGGCAGGGCAGCGGGCCGACGTTGCGATGGTGGCGGCGGCGACGCGACATCGCTTCCGAGCCATCCTGCTGACGACCGTGACGACATTGACGGCGCTCTTGCCGACCATCTACACCGGCAGCGCCTTCTCCGCACCCCTGATCCCATTGGTCATCAGCATGGTGGCCGGCCTCGCCTTCGCCAACGCCGTGTTGTTGTTCTTCGTGCCGGCACTGCTCACCGTGCTGGAGGGGCTGCAGGAGCGATTTGGCGACTACCCAAGCGAGACGCCGGCCCCCGACACGCCCAGCGGGGCTTGATCCCAAGCCGGCACTGCCGGGTTAGCATGGCGCCGATCGTCCCCTGCGGACGCAAACTGCAAAAGGGGCACCATGGGATCGTTGCCGGAACCCACCCGCGACCTAACGCTCGCCAAGCGGGACATGGACGAGTTTGGCTATTGCCTGCTCGAAGGTGCACTGGCGCAGACAGAAGTGGAGGCGCTGAGGGCGCGGCTCTTCGAGCAGCTTGCGGCGGAGACGGAGCGCGGCGTCGGCCGCGTGCTGCCGGACCGCAAGCAGCTCGTCGTCTTCCTGCTCAACAAGGGGCAGGTGTTCCGGGACATGATCCTCAATGCGAGCCTGCACGCCATCGTCCGGCACGTGCTCGGCGAGCAGTACCTGCTGTCGTCCTACCATGCCCACTTCGCGCATCCCGGAAGCAAGACGGCGTTCCACACCGACCAGTTCTGGATGCCGCCACCCACCAACGCGAGCAAGCAGACGCTGGTGAAGCCGGGCTCCGTCACTCGTTCCGGCAATCGAGGCCACCACGTGGGCGGCGACGAACTCATCGCACCGGCGACGATCTCCCCGGCGGTGGTGTGCAATGCCATGTGGATGCTGGACGACTTCACCGAGGAGAACGGCGCCACCCTGGTGGTGCCCGGCAGTCACCTGAGCGGCCGCCAACCCGACCACGACCTCGACGCCAAGGCGAACTGGACTCCAGCCTTGGGCAAAGCCGGCACGGCGGTGGTCTTCGAAGGCCGCACTTGGCACTCAACCGGCGAAAACCGCACTAGCGCCCCACGCATCGGTCTCACCACCAACTTCTGCGCCCCGCAGTTTCGCCAGCAAGAAAACTACCTCATGGGCACGAGCCCGGAAGTGCTCGAAGCGGCATCGGAAGAGCTACTCGAACTGATCGGCTTCCGGCCCTGGCAGGGCTACGGCGGCTACGAAAACGGCTACGAATGGGTCAAGCGGGGGGTTTTTGCGAACGGGGAGATGGTGCCCGCGCGCCCTAACGGGCGCGTACGCGCGCCCTAACGGGCGCGTACGCGCGCCCTAACGGGCGCGTCGGCAGTTCGCTGGCGCGAGCTGCTGGCCCAGCGTGGAGCCAACACCGTAGCCGGCCTTAAGGAGCGCTCAGCTACTCCCGGGTCGGATCCTCGCTCACCTGGATCAGCGTCTTGCCGAAGTTGCCGCCGCTCAGCATGTCGGCGAATGCGGCGGGGGCGTTCTCGAGGCCCGGACGGATGTCCTCGCGGTACTTGACGAGGCCGTCGGCCATCCACCCGGCCATTTCCGTCAAGAAGCGGTCTTGCCAATCGGCGACGAAGTTGCGCACCGCCAAGGGATGCACCTCTACATCCTGACGGCGGAACACCGAGGCGCCGGTTTCGCGCCACACCTCGCCGGCGTCGCGACCGTCGGTGTTGCCGTATTGGGAGATCATGCCGCACAGGGTGATGCGGGAACGGCGATTCAGGAGCGGCAGGACGCCTTCGTACACGTCGCCGCCGACGTTCTCGAAGTAGATGTCGATGCCGTCGGGGCAGGCGCGCGCAAGCTCCGCTGCGTAGTCGGCAGAGCGACGGCAGACTGCGGCGTCGAAGCCGAGTTCTTCGGTCAGGAACGCGCATTTCTCCGGCGTGCCGGCGACCCCAACCACACGGCAGCCGTGAATCTTCGCGATTTGCCCCGCCGCCTGACCCACGCCGCCGGATGCCGCCGAAACCACCACCGTCTCGCCCAACTGCGGCTGACACTGCACCTTGACGCCGGCGTAGGCCGTGAGCCCCAACATGCCGAGGATGCCCACCGCCGTGGAAATGGGCGCGACGCTCGGATCGAGACGGCGCGGGAACATGTAGCCGAAGACGTCAATACCCTCCCCCACCAAGCCGTAGTCCTGCCAGCCGTTGGTGTTGAAGACGTAGTCGCCGGGCGCATAGCCGGCCAAGTTGCTCGCAACCACCTGCGACACCGTGCGCCCGTGACAGACATCCCCCACGGCCTCCATGCCACTTCGCCGCCGGCCCCATTGGTATGGGTCCAGCGAGAGATAGATCGTGCGCACGAGCATCTGATTCGGGCCGGGGTCTGCGGCAAGTTCATCGTGCAGCACGAAATCTCCGTCGGTCGGCCATCCAGCGAGCGGCTTTCGCGCCAAGCTCCAAACCCTGTTTGCGGTCATGCTTCGCCCATCAACTCCGCCAAACCGCGTCTGGCAACGTGCGACGCATGAACCGGTCGAACAGCGGCACCGTGAACGCGGTGTCGCCGTGTCCGGGACTCCACACCATGCCCTTGCCAATCAACCCGCTGCGGGTTGGCGCAAGGGACGATGAACGGGCACCAAGCTCGCGTGCGATGTCTCCGGAGCGGTGGGGCCCAGGCCCAAGCTCCGCCATCGCCCGCAGATATTGCCGCTGGCGCGGTGTCAGACGTTCGAGACGCACGCGGAAGAAGCCGTCGTCCAGCGTCGCCATTGCCAAGCGCGATGCGGCCTCGACATCCGTGGCATCGATCGGCGATGCGGCGGCAACGTCCCAAGCATGCTTGCCCCACTCCTGCAGGAAGTATGGATACCCCTCGGTCGCTCGGACAATGCGCTCGATCGCGTCGGCTGCGTACTCGACCCCTTCCGCACGCGCCGGCATCTCGATGGCCTGACGCGCCGCGTTGGCATCGAGGGCACCGACTTCCACAAGTTTATCTTTGTTCGATAAACCTGCAAAAACTCCGCATAAACGGGCACTGCTACGCCTTGGCGCGGGGCACCTCTTGGGATTGCTTGAGGTAGGGGAACACGTCGTCGAAGCCGATGAGTTCGCGCATGAGGTCTGCGTTCTCGCAGTCGTCCCAAGGTGCGTCCTTCATCGTGATCGTCATGTTTTCCTGCGGCAGCACCGACTGGTGGCGGTAGTAGGCGACGGCGTTGAGGCGCAGGCCCTTGGTGAGCTTCGGGAAGGCGCCGTGCAGGGTGGAGCCGGGCCAGACGATCACCGAGCCGCGCTCGCATTCCACGGGGCGGGCAAGCTGCACGAGCTTTGCGGACGGCACGAAATTGGGCCGGTGACTGCCGGGCACGTAGGCAAGCGCGCCGTCGGACTTGGTGTATTCGGTGAGGCACCAGGTGGCATTGGCGGTGAGCGCCTGGGTGCCCCAAGGGCGCGGGGTGGCGCCTTGGTCTGGATGCAGCCCCAAGCTCTCGCCATAGCCGTATTCGCCTTGCCACTTGACGAACGAGTTGGTGCTGGACAACCGTCGAGCCTTGCCGCCACCGAAGGGCACAGTGCCGATGGCGTGATCGATGAGCGCGTCCACCACCGGATTGACGAACAGGTCCCGGAAGCAGCGATCGAGCTGCATGATTTGCTGGATCAGCATCTGGGTCGGCGGCGGCGCATCCTCGTCGCGCAGAAAGGAGCGCGACTTGCCCGTGGGTTCCGGCCACACGAGTTCCGCGTCCGGCCCGTTCTCGAGCGAAATGGGCGAGCCGGTCATGCGGGTGAACTCGGTGAGCAGCACCTCCGTGCATCGGTCCAGGAACTCCGGCGTCACCCCGGTGACGGACGGCGGCACCACGGTAAGCCCGTCCACCTCCATCTGAAGCACATAGCGCTCAAGTTCGAGCCGCTTGATCTCGTCGCTGACTTGCGTAACCGCCGTTTGCATGTGCGCATCCTCTCCGTGGGTGCTGTCGATGCTAACCCCGCTGTCAACGCCGATCCCGACACACATACGCTTCGTCCCACAGACCCACGGGGCAATGTCGCACAGTCGCGCCCCCCGACACACCAGTCGCGCCCCCGACACACAAACATTTCGTCCCACAACCCACAGGGCAATTGCGCACAGTCGTGCGCCCCAAGGCCTTTCCTCCAAAGACCGGCGAGCCACCTCAGAACGCGTGCTTCAAGCGCAGGACGAAGGAACGCGGGCGGTTGGGGCGGGCGCCGAATGGGCGGTGGGAGACGATGGCGGCTTCGTCCGTTGCGTTGCTGACTAGCAACTGCGCCAGGGTCGTGTTGCTGAATTCGCGGCTGAGGGCGAAGTCCAGCACGAGGAATCCGTCGGCGTGCAGGCCCCTGTCCACCGCCTCGTGGCCAGGCTCCTCCCGCATCTGTGTCTGCCCACGCACCGCGGCGGAGAGCGCCCAAGGACCGCTTGCGAGCCGCGCCCCAGCACGACCGATGTGCTCGGGCAAGTAGGGCAGTTGGTCGCCGCGCTGCACCAGCCCCCACTGCGTGAACTGCGACAAAAAGCCGGTCTGGAACGCCGACTCGGTGTAGGTGTAGGTGAACTGGAGCGCCAGCGAAACGCCTTCCGTCAACGCGAACTCGGTCCAGCCGACGATCTCGGCGCCGGCGATTTCCACCCGCCCGCCGTTGAACTCCTCGCCAGCCTCGCAGCCGCTGTCGCTGACCCGGCAGCGACCGAGCAGGTTCTCGTAGTCGCTGAAGAAACCAACGGCTTCGAGCCTCGCTAACGGCGTGTCGAAACGGACGCCGTATTCGAGGTTCAGGCTCTGCTCCGGGTCCACGTTGCGCGAGCCTGGCCCCGCCGGGGAGAACCCTCGATAGGCGCCGGCGAGAAAGCCGAATCGCTCGGTCGCCTGCCAATGCACACCGACGCCGGGCGAGACGACGGATTGGCTGCTCGTGGTGCGTGCATCTGCACGCCGGTCGTGGAAGTTGCCGTCGATGTCCTCGTAGCGAACGCCCAGGTTCACGCGCCATTTCCCGCGCACGATCTCGTCTGCCAGAAACAAGGCGAGAGCATCGGTATCGGCCTCGTTGACGGTCTTCGAGCCCCGCGCGACGCCATCCCACACCAAATCGCCGCCGGCCATCAGATAGCCGCGCTGGCGGTGGTCGCGCTCCACTGCATCCCGATGCATGCGCACGCCAGCCGTGACGTTGTGTTCGAAATTGCCAGCTAGCCGCACAAGCGACGCGGTGAGCTGCGCCCCGCGCACATCGAAGCCGCGGTCGTTGTTGGTCACGTCGAGGGTGTCGGCCAGGGTGGGCGTCGAGTCGATCTCGCCGAGCAGGAGCCCGTATTGCCGTGACCCGCCCGCCCGCGCCAACACCGACTGCAGCGTAGGCCCGGCAAGGAAGCCATCCACCTTGTTCCACTCCCGCTCGAACCGATTCCAGTAGGCCTTGGCATTCAGACGCAGCGCGTCCGTGACGGCCACGCCGTAGTTGACGTGCGTGAGCGTGTGCGACGACTGGAAGTGCGCCAGTTGGGATGCGGGATAGCGCCGCACCGGGTCGCGGTCGAAATCCGCGTCCGTGAGACCAAGATAGGTCTCGTCCGCATCCTCGTCGGCATAGCCGAGCTTCACCGTGAGCACCTGCTCGCGCTCGCCTTGTGGCTCGAAGCGCCACTTGGCGTCGAGCCCGCTGCGAACAAAGCCGGTGTCACCGCCGCCGTCAAGCTCCTTGAAGCCCGTGCTGCCATAGCGCACTGCCTCGAGCAGAATCGCCGAGCTGTCGAACGGCCGCGCATAGGCGCCCTGCACCTTGTGAAAGCCGTGGTTGCCAAGGCTGAAATCCACCTCGGCCAACGACTGGTCTGGCACCGGCCGGGTGACGAAGTTCACCGCGCCGCCAACGGTGTGCGGGCCGTGACGGATGGCGGCGGGGCCCTTCAGCACCTCCACGGAGTAAATGCGGCTGACGTTGGGCACGTAATAAGCGGCTGGTGCCGAGTAGGGCGCCGGCGCGATCAGCACGCCGTCCTCCATGATGGCGATTTTCTGGCTGCGCTCCGCCGACGCGCCTCGAATGCCGATGTTGGGCCGCAGGCCAAAGCCGTCCTCTTCGCGCACGTACACCCCGGGCACGGACGAGAGCACCTGGTTCAAATCGACGTAGTCGAACCGTTCGAGCAACTCCTGATCCACCAGCGTGCCCGACCCGGCAACGCTGTTCGCATCCTCGCGGTTGCCGACCACGACCACTTCCTCGATGAGGTCCGCGTCCACGACCTCGGCGACCGACGCGTCCTCTTCCGCACCCACCGCCACTCCCGACACGAGCGCATTCCCGGCCAGGAATGCGCCCACAATCATTGGGTTGGACGACTTCTTCCAAGCGAGCGCTGCGGACATGGCGGCTAATCGTTGTCGGTCTGGGCGCCGCCCGGCACGGACACGCCGACGATGGCCACGAAGTCGATCTTGAGATCGTCGGTCACGCGCTTCACCAAACCAAGCAGCGAGCAGGCGGAGAGTTCCGTCGGCGTGTCGGGGTTCGCAAACGCATTCATGCATTCCGTGGCGCGGTCCTCCGACTCGATCGCCAGCACCTGCTCGCCGAGCGGCGTGTCGATGCCGTCGATGTGGTCGACGAGCGCCTGCGTATTGGCCCGGAACCGCTCCGCCACATCCGGGAATTCCTCGTTGACGATGAAGTCGTCGAAGCCGAAACCCTCGCCACCCTCGAAGAGCGTCTTGAAGGAGGCCGCATTGGCGCGGATGTTCGCAAGCGAGGTGGCGGCATACGGCGACTCGACCAGTTCCGGACACGCGGTCTCGGAACAGTCGTCGTGGATGCCTGTGGGAATGCCGAGCTTGCGGTCCTTGACAAGCAGGTCCAGGGCGAAAATGCCGTCGGTGAGATGCTGCAAGGCATCGCCGGTCGCCTCGGGATCGAGGAACGTGGCGCGGTAGTCGTCGCCGTCGGCGAGCCAGTTCTGCACCAGGTCCGCTGCCGCTTCGGCCGCGTCCTGGGCGATGTCCTGCGCCAAGGTGCAGCGCGCCAAGCGCCGCTCTGACGCATCGAGATCGTTCCAGTCGGCGGTGCTCGGCACCTGCGGCGCGCAGGTGTGCGTGAGGTCGTCGTTGAAGAGGAGGTACTCGATGGCGCCGTAGCCGCGCTGGCTCAGCGCTCGCGAGCGGATGTCGAAGTCGGCTTCGCCCGCAAGCACGACCGAGATGTCCACGCCGCAGGTACTCAAGGGAGCGTCGGCATAGGAGAGGATACGCTTGCGCAAGGCTTCCGAGTTGTCGGCAGCAGGGCCGAAGACGTGCATCTCCGTGGCCTGCACCGTCGCCATCGCGTCGCGCCAGGCATCTTGCACGGTGGCCGTCGCGGCATCGTCGGCGTCGGTGCCGATGGCAGCGCAATGTTCGGCGAGCGGGCCGTCAGCCGCGGCGAAGTCGGCGGTCCGCTCCGCCAACGTCTCGTAATTCGGCACGATCACCGCATCCACGAGGTTGAGCAGCATGGCCTCGGTGCTGAACTCCTGCGTCTCGTCCTCATCCTCCTCCTGCTGACCGGTATCCGCAGTCGGTGGCACCGGGGGGCGCTCCGGCTCAGGATCCCGTGAACTATCCACGCAACCGGCGAGAGCAAAGCCAACGGCGGCGCACAGCAGACTTGCCGCACGCCGTCCCCCCACAGGCCAATTGCCCGTAGCCAAGCAGGCGACTACCAATTCATCACCACGTCGTGATCGAAGCCATACGCCTTCTCGAGGATGTCACGCGCCTCCAAGAGGTCGGTCGTGTAGTCCATCGCCGCGTCGCTGGCACTGCCGGAAGGCATCACGCCACCCTGCGAGCCATCCGCCAACACGGGCGCATCGCCCATGAGGCCGAGGACTTCCTTCAGGCTGTCGACGGTGATGCCGTCCACCGAACCGTCCCGGAACGGCGAGAATGGGCTGAACTGCAGACCCAGGGCAAAGCCCTTCATCTCGCCCCAGTGCTTGGCGAGGTTCTTGAAGTTGTCGAGGTCTGCGAAGCTGCCGTCTTCGAAGCCATCCATGTCGCCCATGACATCGTTGATGTAGTGGACGACGGTGGCGGCGATGCACTTCTCCCACGTCACTGTCGCGATCTTGATCTGTTCATCCAACGCCGCTTCGGCTTCGGCGCTGAGCGAACCTGCGCTTGCCGCATTGCCGACGATCTGCCGGCCGAGCAGGAATGCGTCCATGGCCTCTTGCGAGAAGTCGGTCATGCCGTCGCTGCCGCGGTCGCGCTTGGCGCAATTCTGGGCATGGCCGAAGACGAACTCGGAACGCAGGTCAATGGTGCCGTCGGCGTCCGTGTCGTGATAGCCATATTGCCAGCCGTCGCGACCGCCCTTGGCGGCGGCCTCGTCGTCGGTGTATTCGTTCATGTTGCGGGCGGCACCATAGTAGCCGAACGCCTCGTCGAACTTGTGCTCGGCGCCGGTGTAGTCCTTGCCGTCGATTTGGGTCAAGTACTCGTGCCAGTCGGTGCTGAGGTAGTCGGCGGTGCCCTGCGAGAATGCCACCGCGCCACCGAGGAACTTCTGCACCAGTTGCTGGTAGTCGCGACCATGCGCGTCAACGTAGACCACGTCGAGCGACACGTCGCCACCGACGGTCGAAATCAGCGGCGAGTTGCCGTCCGACGCCTCCACGGCCACGCTGTCGATGTAGTGGTTGACAAGATCGATGGGCATGGCGCCGGCATCGAGGGCATCCCAGCCGAAGAACTCGCCACCGAGCACGTGCTCGGCCTTGTCTTGGCCCGCGGTCTTGCTGCCGAGGTTCTTGCCGGTGCTCACGTCGCCGTAGGTCGGCCCCGGCTTGACCGGCTCGCCGCCAGCGACCGTGAAGCCGTGCGGCGTGTCATCGACGCCGTCCCCAGTCATGTAGAAGTTGAGCCGTGCCCGCACGGTGTCTTCCATGCCGACATCCTCCGTGAGGGCACCGAGCTCGGCCTTCATCGCGGAAATCAGCATTTGTCGCGCGGTCTGCCCGGAGTAGCTGACGGAACTTGCATCGGCGGCAAAGGCGCTGTCGTAGGTATAGGTACTGGCGATCGGATGGGCGTTGTCGCCGACACCGTTGGCATCGCGGTCCTCGGTTTCGGAGGCGTCGTTCGGGAAGGCATCACGGGAGTCGATCACGCCATCGCCGTCGCTGTCGCGATCCTCGGCGGTCGAGTGGTCGTCTCCGCCCGAGCCTTGCGCCAGCACGCGGTAGGCGCCCGGTGCGACCGCCGTCACCTTGAGGTAGTAGATGCCCGCTGCCAAGGTGGTGGCGATGCGGAAGTTTCCGCTGCCGGAATCCGACGCCGCCGCCATGTCGGAGCTGTCCACGAGGCTGCCGTTGACATTGGCGCCGCCGGCGCCACGCATGACGACATCGGTGCCGCTGTGTGGAACGTCGACCCGGAACACGTCCACATCGTCGGCGGTGGGCCCGATCCGTCCCGAAGTCATCAAAAGCGCCTGCGGACTGACCGCCGCCAAATCCGCGTCGTTGAGCAGCCGCAGCAGCGTGGCGGATTCCAGCGTGTCGCCGTGGAGGTCTGCCCGATCGGCACCCACCCGGACATCAACCGCATAGTCACCGCTGCCGGAGACATGCACGTAGTAGATGCCGCCGGCGAGGTCTTGGGTGATGCTGAAGTTGTCGCCGGCACCGCTGCCCGCATCGGTCGCCAGCGAGTTCCCCGCGCTGTCCGCCAACTCGCCGCTGGTGTCGCTAGGCCCGCTGGTACGGATCACAACTGTGGCCTGCCCCACGAGGTCAAAGCGGAAAACGTCCATGTCTCCGGCCGATACAGTTCCTGCCACCGCCGAACCGATTTCGAGCACTGTGGCCGTGCGGGGGCCATCGCCGTGATCGTCGTGGCCCTCGTTCGCCAGGGCCGGCAATGCAAGCGCTGCCGCGGCGAAGCCAGCGAACGCCCCGCGCCATGGTCGGCGAAGCCCGTGCTCACGGGGTTGGTGGGGGCCACGAGAGCGATGCCCAGTGTTCATGGATCGTGCTCCTTGGAACCGTCATTTGGCTTGGCGGCGCGCAAAACTAACGCAAATGCAAATGGTTTGCAAATGCAATATGCAATCAGCGGGGATATCCCTGCTGCCGCTGCGGGGGTTGCGCGATGATGGCGCGACCAGGAACGGCCCTACGGGATCGAGAAAATGGACGCAGCAATGCACCAGGCCATCGAGCGCAGCGACTGGAACGGCGTCCGTACGCGGTTGCTCGAACTCAATCGCGAATCCCGCGCCGCCGTGGGGCTTGGCGCCACCTCACGGCTCAGCGCATTGCAGCTCGCGGCGATCCACGATGCAGAGGTCGCGCAATGCCTGCTCGATCGCGGACTGCCCTGCGACGCCCACAGCGCAGCGGCGCACGGTCGGCTCAACGACCTTCACCGTCATGCAGCCCGCTTCGGCGACCTCGCGGAACACCTGACGCCGATGGGCTTTGCCCTCCTCAAGGGGCGGCTCGACTCGGTGCAGGCGCTGCTAGACGCCGGCGACGATCCAAACCGCCCTTTGCCGCGCATCGGGTTTTTCGTCTGGGAACTCAAGGCGATTGGAAGCGGAACCTGGGCACCGCTGCAGATGGCGTCGGCACACGGCTACCACGCAGATGCCGGCGCGACGGTCGCCACCCTCATCCGCAGCGGCGCACGCCTGGCCGCTCGTTGTCCGCTCGGCGAGACCGCGCTGCATCTGGCCGCGACGTTCGGCTGGCGCCCCGTCTTGGAGTGCCTGCTGGCGAACGGGGCGAACATCGACGAGGGCACCGCGCCCATATCGCCCACCATCCACGACCTCGCCTCGCCGAAACACGCGCCGGCCGCACACCTCCAGACGCCACTCATGATCGCCGCCCGCGAAGGCGGCTTGGAAACGGTGGCGTTTTTAGTCGAACAGGGCGCGAACATCGACGCGAGCGACAGCAACGGCGCCACAGCGCTGCACATCGCGGCAAGACCCTGGTGGCGGGAGAACGTGGAGCTGCTCGGAATCCTGCTCGCCGCCGGCGCAAGGAGGGACGTTCGCGACAGCCGCGGGCGAACCCCTCTCGATCTCGCCCGCGCTGCCGGGTTCAGCCAGACCGCCGCGGCACTCGAAGGCAAATGAAGCGCGCGCCCCATCGGAACGTGCCGCCTTTGGGCTGGGAGTGTCCTACACTGCACGCCGCACAAACCGATTGGAGCATTCCATTGAGCCGCATTACCGACGAACCCGGCATCGACCCACGCATCAAGGCCGTCTTTGGCGGCATGCCCACCCTAGCGCAGCCCGACGCAGCATCGCGAGAGGAGCTCGTCGCCGCCGCCAACACCGAAGCGGCGCTGGCGCAGGCGAAGGCCTTCGAGGGGATGCTCGATGCCTGCAACACCGAAGAGATCGCCCCGAGCGCTGGCCTCACATCAAAGACCGTGGAGTTCACCTCGGAGCCCGACGGCAACACCATCAAGGTCTGCATGTTCGCGCCGGATTCAGGCGGCCCGCACCCGTGCGTGTACTACATCCACGGCGGCGGCATGCAGTCGATGTCCTGCTTTCTCGGCAACTACCAAGCCTGGGGCAAGATCATTGCCGCGCAAGGCGTGGCGGTGGCGATGGTGGACTTTCGCAACGCTCTCACGCCCTCCTCGGCGCCCGAAATCGCGCCGTTCCCCGCCGGCCTCAACGACTGTGTGTCGGGCTTGCGCTGGTTGGCGAAGGAAGGTGCCGGCCACGGCATCGACAGCTCTCGGATCATCATCGCCGGAGAAAGCGGCGGCGGCAATCTCACCCTCGCCACGGGCCTTAAGCTCAATCGAGACGGCGACATCGGCCTCATCCAGGGCCTCTATGCGCTTTGCCCCTACATCGCCGGAAGCTGGCCTCGAGACGACCTGCCTTCATCGTCCGAGAACAACGGCATCCTGCTCGACCTGCACAACAACCGCGGCGCTCTCGCCTACGGCATCGAGGCATTGAACGAAGGCAATCCACTCGCCTGGCCCGGCTTTGCCACCGCAGACGACGTGCGCGGCCTGCCGCCGACCATGGTGAGCGTGAACGAGTTCGATCCGCTGCGCGACGAAGGCATCGCCTTCTATCGCACGCTGCTCGCCGCCGGCGTGCCGGCAAGCTGCCGCCAGGTGATGGGCACCATCCACGGCACCGAGATCTTCCCCATCTGCTGCCCGGACATCAGCCGAGAAACCGCCCGCAGCATCGCCGACTTCTGCCGCGGCACCACGCGTCCACAGGCTTGAACGCACCGATGGATTCGACGTGCCCCGTATGTGCGCGGGCTTGTCCCCACCCGTCTTGAATGTGCCGCAGACCCTGGACTCCGCGCCTGTCGGCGCGTGCGAGGGCAAGATGCCCTCGTCCCCAGGGCCCGCTTCGAATCAACCCTCAAACGACCAAAACGTGTCGGCCTTGTAGGGGCGGGCTTGTCCCCGCCCGTCTTGAATTCACCGACGAATTCGGTACGGACAATCCCGTCCCCTACGTGTAACCGAAGGTGAGTCTTTCCCACTCACGCCGCGCAAGTCCGTGCGCTGGCGTCGATGTTCCGGCGAGCCGATCCCATAGCGCCAGCGCGGAGCCGAGATTGCAGTGCCCATGCTCGCGGCTGTGATGCAGTTGGTGCTGGGCAGGGCTGACGAACCAGCGCTCCAAGCGGCCGAAGGTCAGCCAGACGTGCGAGTGACGCAGATTCGCACCGGCGACGTTGAACAGGAATCCCGCCAGCCCCACGCCCAGAATGTCGAAGGCGGCGAAGTTGCGGCCAAAAAGCCAGATGGCACCGCCGCTGACCAGTGCAAACACCGCGAGACTGCGCACGAAGTAGAGACCATGCTCGACCGGGTGAACGCGAAACAGGGTCAGCGGCGTCAGCACGGGGGCGCTGTGATGCACGCGGTGAAGTCGCCAAAGCGGGGCACACCGGTGCATGGCAAGGTGCAGGAGGAAGCGGCTGAGGTCCTGCGCCACGAATATCGTCACGCTGTAGATCGTGGCGATGACCAGCCAAGGCAGGTCAAGCTCCGGCGCATCGCCAAGATTTCGCTGCAGGAAGCGCCCAACCACCAGCGTCGCCGCCAGATGGCTGCCGAGGAGCGGCACCAGCAGCAATACGCGCAGGAAGTGGTTGAAGAACATGAGCGAGACATCGACTGCGCTTGAGGCATGGAGCCAATAGCTGCGGTCGAAGAGCGCCCTGAGCTGCGCCCGAACGTCGAATCGACCAGCCTGGATCGACACCGCGAGCGAGGCGAGCAAGGCCGCGGAGACGAGACACCCCCAGAAGACCCGCTTGGCGGGATCGAGTGGGAACGCCAAGGGTCCCAGCGCAGCTCCAAGCCATAAAACGTCCGGCATCCGTCACCGCCTAGGGCAGGAGTCGCCAGGGCAAGGAATGTGCATGGGCGAACGTGAACGCCTTGACGACAGTCGCGAAGGCGCGGCACCTTATCGATAATCGGAACGAGTTGCAAAACCACTCTCCCGTGCCGCAAGGGAGGGTGGAAGCGCCCTCAAACGAGCCGCAAGTCCGGTGTCGACGCCAAGGGGCCCGGCATTGCCAAGCTCCCGCACATAGAGATCGGCCGAACGAACGAAGACGCCAGCCAGCCGACCAGCGATCAGACCCTGTGCCAGATGCAAGGCACCGGCTTCGTCCCCCCGCTCCATTCGCTGCATCGACCGCCAGATCAAGGCCTCGTCGGCACTCAGCGTGGGGGCGCCAAGGCAGCGAATCGTCATCGGATGCAGCGCGGCCAGCACGGCAAGCGCCAAGCACTCGTCCATAAAGCCAACGGCCGATTCGCAGTGCAGCATCCGATACGGTTGCGCCAACGCCTCGCTCACGCGCTCACGCTTGGCCGCCGCGATCAGCCAACGCCGCATGCTCCACACGAGAAGCTGGCTGCCCGCCGAGAGCGCCTCAAGCCGAGGCTCGCCAAGCGGCATCGCCGGCTCCGCAACCTGCCGTACCGCACTTTCCCGTGCATCAGCCACGCGGACAACCTCCCTCCATTCCCATTCGATGCAAATGCTAACGATTCGCATTTGCTCGCGCAAGTCGCCCATCTCGCAAAGGAGCGCAGGCATGTCATAGTCCCGGAGAAGAGGGGCACGCCAGAGAGTCGGCGCTGGCGCGCCCTGACGGGCGCGTTGGCAGTTCGCTACGCGAACTGCTGGCGGGCGCGCAGGGAGGTGGGGAAAGGATGGCACGAGCCAAGCCCTGGTTCGGCATCGCGGTCGTTGCGGTGGCCAGCTTGCTCGTCGGCTGCGAGGGATCATCCACGCCACCGGTACACGAACCGCCTCCAGCGCCCCCGACCTATCGGCTGAGCGTCGTGCAAGGCGCTGGCGACGGCGAGTACGTCGAAGGACAGGTGGTTGCCGTCGTTGCCGATGCGCCGCCGGAGCACTACACCTTCAGCCACTGGTCCACCAATGCCGGCGGCGCTTTCGGCGACCGTCACGCTGCTCGCACCAGTTACCAGATGCCCGGTGACAACGTGACCGTGACCGCAAACTTCCTCCCCGGCACAATCACGGGCGGCGGAGCTTCCGCCGCGCGACGCTGGAATGAAGTGCTTTTGCACGCCATCCGCGGCGACTACGCCCGCCCCACCGTGCACGCGCGCAACCTGTTCCACGTTTCCGCCGCAGTGTACGACGCCTGGGCCGCATACGACGCCGATGCCACTCCCTGGCTGCTCGGCACCGATCGATGCCCGTTCGATGCCGAGGTCCCCGACATCACCGGCGCCAGCGACCACGTTGCAGCGCGGCAGCAAGCCCTCAGCTTTGCCGCATATCGGATCATCACCCATCGCTTCCGCGACTCCCCGGCAGCGGCACGCATCGCCCGCGATGCCTTCGTGCTGATGGACGCCCTCGACCTCGATGCAGACGAACGGCAAACCACCGTTGGCAGCTCAGGGCTCGGCAACCACATCGCCAATTGCTACATCGCCTTCGGCCTCGCCGATGGCGCCAACGAGGCGAACGACCTACGCCAATCGCGTCTATGTTCCCGTCAATCCGCCCCTGCGGCCAGATCGGCCCGGCAATCCGGACATCATCGACCGCAATCGCTGGCAGCCGCTCGAACTGCCGCAGTTCATCGACCAGGCCGGCAACCCGGTGGCAGGAATCCCAGACTTCGTCGGCCCCGAGTGGGGCAGCGTGCAGCCCTTTGCGCTGGACCCAGGCGCGGCAACCCGGCGAGAACGCAATGGCGCGGCGTGGCTGCTGCACCACGACCCCGGCGCGCCGCCGACCATCGACGGGCACCTTGCGGAGATCTACCGCTGGGCGCACACCCTCGTGGCGGTCTGGTCGTCGCACCTGTCGCCCGACGACGGCGTGATAGTGGACATCTCCCCGGCCGCCGTCGGCAACGTGCAGGCCTACCCCGCGACCTTCGACGACTATCCGGCCTTCTTCGACCTCATAGCTGGCGGCGACCCGGGCACGGGCCGGGCGGTGAACCCCGTCACCGGCGCTCCCTACGAGCCGCAACTCGTGCCGCGCGGCGACTACACGCGGGTGCTGGCTGAGTTCTGGGCGGACGGCCCGGATTCCGAAACCCCTCCGGGACACTGGTTCGTGATACTGAACGAGGTGTCGGACCATCCCCTGCTCGAGCACCGCATGGGTGGCGGCGGACCACAACTTGATCGCCTCGAATGGGACGTCAAGGCCTACTTCGCACTCGGCGGTGCCATGCACGACTCGGCCATCGCGGCCTGGAGCCTGAAGGGCTGGTATGACTACATCCGCCCCATTTCGTCGATTCGGGCGATGGCCGACCGCGGACAGGGATCGGACCCCGCACTACCCTCCTACGACATCGACGGGATTGCCCTGGTGCCAGGGTTCGTCGCGCTGGTCGCGGCCGGCGACGCGCTTGCCGGCGACGCCGGCGAACACGTCGGCAAAATCAAACTCCTCGCCTGGCGTGGGCCAGACCACATCGAGGATGCAGACACCGACGCGGCCGGCGTCGGCTGGATCCTGGCGGAGAACTGGTGGCCATACCAGCGCCCCACGTTCGTGACGCCCCCGTTCGCCGGCTTCGTCTCCGGCCATTCCACCTATTCGCGCGCCGCCGCGGAGGTGTTGTCCCGCCTCACCGGGAGCCCTTTCTTCCCCGGCGGCATGAGCGGCTTCGAGATCAAGGCGGGCGAGTTCCTTGTGTTCGAGGAAGGCCCTTCGGTGGACATGACCCTGCAGTGGGCCACCTATCGAGACGCGGCAGACCAATGCAGCCTGTCGCGCATCTGGGGCGGCATTCACCCACCGGTGGACGACATCCCGGGGCGGGTCATCGGGGAGCAGGTAGGCAACGACGCCTTTGATCTCGCAGAGGCACACTTCCTGGGCCAGGTTCCCTAAGTCCCGTCCGAGCCGAGTCCATCGGTGCATTCAAGACGGGCGGGACAAGCCCCGCCCCTACGGAGGCTCGCCGTATGATGGCCCGTTCCATCACGGCTCGGGGCTTCCATGGCCTACAGGACCGCCACCATTGCGATTGCCCTCCTCCTCGCCGGCTGCGGTGGTGGAGGTGGTGGCGGCGCACCCCCGACAGCGCCTGCACCAGCGCCCACTCCACCGCCAAGCAGCACGGATGACGATGATGACGACGACGTGGACGGCTTCGTCGCCGTCGACGCCGGTGTTTCCGGCCTCGCCCGTAGCTGGGGCTATGAGGAACTGACGTCCGGGCCCACCACCGGGACATTCCCACTGGAGTTCTCAAGCGGCCTCGCGGCCGCGGACTACGACGACGACGGCGACATCGACCTCTACGTGGTCGGCGGCGACGAGGAACCGAACCACCTGTTCGAGAACCAAGGCGACGGCACCTTTCGCGACGTTGCCGACGAGGCTGGCCTCGACCTGCGCCACCTCGGCAGTGGGCCAGCTTTCGCCGACATCGATGGCGACGGCGATCTCGATCTCTTCGTCGGCGCCGTGGAAGGCGAGCGCTACTACCTGATGGAAAACAACGGCGGCACGTTCACCAACATCACCGTGCAGTCCAACATCGTCCTCACCGCGGCCAACACCGTCTCCGCCACCTTCGCCGACTACGACCTCGACGGCGACCTCGATCTCTTCCTCGCCCACTGGGGCTTTCCCGAACAAGCCGACACGGAAACGGTCTGGCAGAACGGCGGCGATGGCATCTTCGAAAGCGCGAGCATCGCATCCGGCATCGCCGCTGAACTCGTCGTTGAATCGCTCAACTACAACAACGGCGAGGTGGCGCGTATCGACCGCACGTTCACGGCCAACCTCAGCGACCTCGACGCCGACGGCGACCCTGACCTCCTCATGGCCGCCGACTACGACACCAGCCAAGTCTTCCGCAACAACGGCGACGGAACCTTCACCCGCACCACGGACCGCGAGGTGATCGTGGACCAGTCCGGCATGGGCGCTTCGGTGGGGGACTACGACAACGACGGCGACATGGACTGGTTCGTCACCTCCATCTACGAGAACCCGGATTTCTTCGGCAATCGCCTCTACCGCAACGATGGCACCGGCGCGTTCACGGACGAGACGGACACCGCCAAGGTGGGCAACGGCGGTTGGGGCTGGGCCTCATGCTTCGCCGACTTCGACAACGACGGCCACCTTGATCTCGTCAACGTCAACGGCTGGCGCGGCGACACGAGCCCCGGCAACGGCTTCAACTTCCTGCAAGACCAGATCCGCTTCTTCCACAACCAAGGCGACGGCACGTTCGTCGAGCGGGCGCAGTCCTTGGGCCTTGTGGACCGAGGCCAGGGCCGCGCTCTCGCCTGCTTCGACGCGGAACGCGACGGCGACATCGACCTCGTGCTCACCAACAACGACGACGACCCTCTCATCTACTACCGCAACGAGCTCGACGCCGCCCAGGAGAACCATTGGCTCGGCATCCGGCTCGAAAGCGACGGCCCCAACCGCCACGGCGTCGGCGCCTGGATCACCCTCACCACCACATCGGGAACGCAGGTGCGCGAACTGCGCGCCGGCAACAACTTCGCCTCCCACAATCCGCTCGAAGTCCACTTCGGCCTCGGCGCCGACACCCGCGCCGACATCGTCGTGCGCTGGCCAGACGGCTCGGAAACCTCGCGCGCGGGCGTCGCCGTCGACAGGATGCTCGTGCTGCGCGACTAAACCGGCCCCCGGAGGGTTCGCAACTCAGCTTGACGGCCCAGGCGCCCTCACCGCAGCCGCCGCTTCCTCCGCCGACTCCGACTCTGGTTCTGCCGCCGAAGCGCGGCGCGCGCGCAGCCGCTCGACGATCTCGGTGTGGCGGCGGCGGTTGAGATTGTAGGGCCAGAACACCCAGATGGCTCCCATCACGAACACGGCAATGACGGCATAGACGAGCCCAAAGTCGAACAGCACCGACGCCGGCACCTCGCCTTGCTTGGAGCCCGGGTCCAGTCCGACGATGTCGATGGCGACCCCGGCGAGCAGCGGGCCAACTGCCCCGGTGCATTTGTCGGCGAAGCTGAAGGCGGCGAAATAGACGCCCTCCTGCCGCGTGCCCTTGCGCAACTCGTGCTCGTCGGCCATGTCGCCCATCATCGATGCCACCGTCACACCCACCGGCTCGATGGCGTAGCTGCTGAGGAAGGCGAATCCCACCAGCAACACGGCCAGCACTGCGTAGGACGTGGGCATGAGGCCAAAGAGCGAGGCGATGACGGGCCCCGTCGCTCCGAGGACGCACACCACCACTCCCAGGATCACGGTCCACTTCTTGTCGAAGATGCGGTTGAAGAACATGGTGAACGGCACGCCCACCATGCCGCCGACGATGCCGGCGTATTGCCACCACTGGATCGCCACGCTTTCGAGCTGCCAGAAGAAGGTCTTGAGATGCAGCGCCAGGGCGCCGGTAGTGCCCCAGTAGATGTTGCAGACCAGGTGACCCAAGAACAGCGAGCGGAAAGAGACGCTGTGCAAAGCATCGAAGAGATCCCGATAGATGTGCTTGACGTGGAATCGCCGCCCGGATGCGCCCATGGTGGGCAGGCGCGGAATCGCGTCCATCGTCTTCCACGACGACAGCCCCATCAAAGCAGCCATCACCAATGCCGAGACGATGGCGAAGGGCAGGTAGGGCTCCGCATCCAACTGCGGCGTCGGGTTCTCGGGCGTGCTGCAAAAGACGAAGTTCCAGGCGATGGCCGCCACCACCAGCGCCGAGCCCTGCCCGATCATCGACCGCCATGCCGCGATGCGGGTGCGGTCCAGATAGTCCTGCGTCACCTCCGCGCCGAGCGCGAGATAAGGCAGGTTGAACAGCGTCAGCGCCGTGCGCATCAGCGAGAACGTCACGGTGAACCAAAGGAACAGGCCCATCTGCGAGAGACCGTCCGGCGGCATGAAGAGCAGCACGAACAGCCCCGCCACCGGCAGGATCGAGGCGAACATGAAGGGATGTCGGCGACCGAGGCGCGACTTGAACCCGTCGGACCACGATCCCACCGTCGGGTCGGATATCGCGTCCACCACCGACGCGACCGCCAGCGCGAGTCCGGTTAGCGCCCCGGAAAGCCCCACCACCTGGTTGTAGTAGAGAAACAGGAACCCCAGCGCAAACCCCTGCACGGACTGCCC
>VXSY01000008.1 GCA_009837725.1 Gammaproteobacteria bacterium
TTTTTCTTATTTTCCTTTGTCCCAAAATACCGTTTGCTTTGGGCAAAGGTTTTTTGCCCCTGCCCACCCGTCCATATCCCCCTGGGGTATTTTCGGGCCGCTTCCCCCGCCCTAATGCCCGACGGGCTGCTAGGATGGCGTCCACGAGCCGCAACGGAGACTTCGATGGACTTGGAGTACAGCCCGGAGTATCAGGCCTTCCGTGACGAAGTCCGGCAGTTTCTCGACCAGCACGGGAGCAAGGCACCGCGCCCGCAAGGCGGCGACGACCGAATGCAACCCCGCGACTGGCAGCAGCTCCTCATCGAGCACGGTTATGCGGCCCGCACCATCCCGCGCGAATACGGTGGCTACGGCGCAGAGCCGGACATCCTCAAGACGCGAATCATCGCCGAAGAGTTCGCCCGCGCCCGGGTGCCGCCGGGCCATTCCGGCGACAACCGCCTCGTTCCCACCGTGCTCGAACTCGGCACCGAGGAGCAGAAGCGCAAATACGTCGGGCCGTCCGTGCGCGGTGAGGTCAGTTGGTGCCAGGGCTATTCCGAACCCGGCTCAGGCTCAGACCTCGCTTCTCTCTCCACCAAGGCCGAACTCGACGGCGACGAATGGGTCATCAACGGCCAGAAGATCTGGACCTCCGGCGCCAAGACCGCCGACATGATGTTCTGCCTGGTCCGCACCGAGCCCGACGCGCCCAAACACAATGGCATCAGCTACCTCGTCTTTTCGATGGACACCCCCGGCATCGACGTGCGCCCGCTCGTCACGATGACGGGCGAAGCGTTCTTCAACGAGGTCTTCTTCACCGACGTGCGAGTGCCGAAGGATCAGATCGTCGGCAAGCGCGGCGAAGGCTGGTTCGTCGCCAATACGACGCTGCGCTACGAGCGCGGGGGCTTGGGCGATCCGAACGAGGCGGAAAACCGCTTCCTGCGCATCGTCGACATGATGCAGCGCGAAACCGTCGGCGGGGTCAGCCTGATGGAGAACCCCATCTACCGCGACCGGCTCCTCAAACTGCAAGCGCGCATTCTTGCGATGAAGTTCAACGGCATGAGAGTGCTCTCGCACAACATCAAGGGCGAAGAGGCGGGCCTGCCGCGCTGGATCGTCAAGCTGAACGGCTGTGAACTCAACCACCAGATGGCCGGCATGGCCGTGGACGTGATGGGCGAGCTGGGCCTGCTTTACGACGGCAGCCCGTACCTGCGCGACCACGGCTTCTGGCAGGCGCGCTACATGCTGGACCTAGGCCTCATCATCGGCGGCGGCACGGCGCAGATTCAGAAGAACATGATCGGCGAGCGCGCCCTTGGGTTGCCGAAGGAGCCGAAATACGACCAGGTAGCCGCCTGAAGACCGGTTCTGCACACCGCAACGCAGACCGCAAAACCAGAGGACATCGATGGATTTCGCACTCAGTGAAGAGCAGCGGATGCTGCAAGACAGCATCTCGGGTTATCTGGAAGGTGGCTCATCCTTGGAGCGCGTACGCCAAGTCGCCGAATCCGGCGGCGCGCGGGCTGACGATGTTTGGCAGGAACTGGCCGGCCTCGGTGTCCACGGCGTGCTCATCGACGAGGACTACGGCGGCGTGGGCTTGGGACACCTCGAAGCTGCACTCATCGCCGAAGCCCTCGGCGCAACCACAACTCCGGTGCCATATGTTGCCTCGTCGACCATGGCACCCACGGCGATCACCGCCGCCGGTTCCAGCGAACAGAAGGAAAGCTGGCTGCCTCGCATCGCTTCCGGAGAGGTCGTGGTTGGGGTAGGCGTCACCGAACAGATTGGCCGCCGCGAAAGCGATGGCATCACGAGCGCGGGCGGCAACCTCACCGGCAAGGCGATGTTCGTGCTCGACGGTGCCGACGCAGACGCCTATCTCATTGCCTCCGACGATGGCGCCATGCACATGGTCGATTCCGGCGAGGTCGAATGCCAGCGCCTGAAGACCATCGACCGCACCCGAACGGTGGCGGAAGTCACGCTGAACGGCGCCAAGGCCGACACCCTGCCAGGCTCCACAACCAGCCGCGAGCCCCTGCTCGCCACCATCGACGTAGGCCGCCTGATCCTCGCCGCCGACACCTTGGGCGCCGCCCAAACCATGCTCGACAAGGCCATCGACTACGCGAAAGAGCGCCGCCAGTTCAACCGCGTCATCGGTTCCTTCCAAGCCGTCAAGCACATGTGCGCGGAGATGGCCGCAGAGCTAGAGCCCTGCCGCTCCATGATCTGGTACGCCGCCCACGCCTACGGCGCAATCCCCGAAGAAGGGCGTGCCATGGCCTGCCACGCCAAGGCACATCTGGCGGAGGTAGGCCAGTTCGTCGCCCGCAAGTCCACCGAAGTCCACGGCGGCATGGGCATCACCGACCTTCTGGGCCTGCACTACTGGTTCAAGCGCATCGGCTTCAACCGCCAACTCCTGGGCGCCCCGGAGTTGGTCCGCGAGGAGGCGGCGAAGGCGCAAGGCTGGATCTAGCGGCACGAACAGGTCTAAGCGCGTTGGGAGGCCGTTAGCCGCCGACATTCCCTCCGCCGTTCGAGCCGAGCCGCAAGCACGTCAAGCAGTTCGACTGGCGCCTCCCGTGCAAGGGACCCAGGCACGGTGTTCTCCACATCGGTGGTCAAAGTCGCGTGGATCCGGCAGCGCACCGTGGCGAATGAACGCCGCTGGCGCAAACGCGATGGCGTCCATCCGTATGGAAGGAACGTCCGTGACCACCCAAGTCTCGGCCAAGAATCGCGCTGGCTCGTCCACCCAAGCAGGCGATGTATGGCCATGGAGTCCGCATATGTACTCGACGGTTGCGGCAAGTAGCGCGTCCCACCGACTGCCCGTGAGCGGTGGAACGTCAGCAAGCACATCATCCTGCTCCGTTCGGCTCAGCGCATGGAACCGTCTGGGCAGATCATGCACGATCGCCCGCAAGAGTTCGGCCTCCGTCCATCCGTCCTCAACGGCAGCCGCATACTCCCGCAACGTCAGCACGTCGGTGCCCATAGCGGCGATCATGCAGTCGAGCCGGTTCCTCGTGGGATGCGGTAGACCAAGGCCTGCCGGAGTCGTGGACTCACCTGTTGAAAGTTGACAGGCGATCGAACGGGTCGCTAATGTGACTCACAGTGACTCCCCTTGACTCACATTGGAGATCGCATGAACCAACTCACCATTCGCGGGTTCGACGACGAACTCGCGACATACATTCGGGATCTCGCCCGTCGCGATGGCATCTCGCTCAATCGTGCCGTCATGCGGCTGATCAGGAGGGGTGCCAGCCTCGACCAAGCCGGCACCGATGTCGTGGGTTCGTCTTTGGACCACCTGATGGGCACATGGTCAACGGAAGACGCGGATCGGATCGACCGGGCATTGGAGCACTTCTCGCGCATCGACGAGGCAATGTGGAAGTGAGGATCCTGCTCGACTCGAACGCGTATTCGCAATGGAAGCGCGGCCACGCTCGGGTGGCGGAGCTAATCCGCTCGTCCTCCGCAATCCTTGTGCCCCTCGTGGTGATAGGAGAGCTGCTGTACGGCTTCCGCCACGGTTCACGGGCCGAGCGGAACATCGCCGAGTTCCGGACTTTCGTCGCCAATCCACAGGTCAACGTAATCGGCATGACCATGATCACCGCAGATCGCTACGCCAACATCGCGGCCCGTCTGCGGCAGCTAGGGCGTCCCGTCCCAACCAACGACATCTGGATTGCCGCGCACGCCATGGAAGCCGGCGCCGAGCTCGTATCGTTGGATCGCCACTTTGCCGCCATCGACGGCCTGTCGTGGATTCACGTCGCGCAATGAGGCCGCAACTGCACCGTTAAGGAAGCGCCGACGTAGGCACGAAGGGCTCGCTCGTCCAGAGCCGTCGGGAACCGAACAGGCATAATGCGCCGCTGCACGAACTTTCCACCCGAACCCTGACCGAGAGGACAAACGCCGATGATCGACGTTCACTACTGGCCCACACCCAATGGCTGGAAGGTCTCCATCATGCTGGAGGAGTGTGGGCTCGACTACCGGGTCGTGCCCGTCGATATCGGGGGCGGCGACCAGTTCAAGGCGGATTTCCTTCGCATCAGTCCGAACAACCGGATGCCGGCGATTGTGGATCACGATCCCATCGGCGGTGGCGAGCCGCTGGCGATCTTCGAGTCTGGGGCGATTCTCGAGTATCTCGCGGAGAAGAGCGGCAAGTTCCTGCCGTCCGATCCGGTCGGCAAGTACAAGGCGTTGCAGTGGGTGCATTGGCAGATGGCGAACCTTGGGCCGATGATGGGCAACGCCAACCACTTCAAGAACTACGGCAAGAACATCGCAAACGATCCAGCGCAGCTTGAGTACGGCACCAAGCGCTTCGTCGGCGAGGTCGATCGGCTCTCTGGCGTCATGGATGCGCAGCTTTCCGTCAACGAATACCTCGCCGGCAGCGAGTACAGCATCGCCGACATCATCAGTTGGCCGTGGGCCTTTCTACTCGGCCGTCTGATCGACGAGGGCGTGTGGGAGACCTTCCCGAACCTCAAGCGCTGGGTGGACCAGGTGGGCGAACGGCCGGCCGTGGAAACAGGGCGCCGTGTAGGCCGAGACTTGGGGCGCCGAGAGCTCACGGAAGAAGAAGAGAACGCGCGGCGGGAACTGCTTTTCAACCAGACCAACGAGAAGGTGCGGGCGGCTCGGGAGGCGGCGGCGAAGGCAGCTTCTTAGGCCACGAACCGTCGTTTGCGCGTCTTTGCGCACCGAAGGACGGCACGCCCTCCCCTACAGCGCCGGTCGCGACACTTCCATTGGAGAGTCCGGGGCGATAGCCCGCCCCAAAGGAGGGCCGCGACCGGCCGCACAGCCAGCCCGATCCTCAGTCCTTGCCTACCAGGCGTCGATGGCGGGCCGTTTCTTGCCGTGGCGGGGCTCAAGGCGCACCGAGCGCAGCAGGCTCGATAGCCAGTGTCTGGTGTGCGCGGGGTCGATGGTGTCGTCCACGGTGAAGTGGGTTGCGGTATTGAGCGCCTTGCCGTTCTCGTAGGCGTTCGCGACCATCTCCTCGTAGCGCTTGAGGCGGGCTGCGGGGTCTTCGATGGCCTCGAGGTCCTTGCGAAAGCCCAGTTTCACCGAGCCTTCGAGACCCATGCCGCCGAACTCTCCGGTGGGCCAGGCGACCGTGAAGAACGGCACCTTGTAGGAACCGCCGGCCATGGCGATGGCGCCCAGGCCATAGGCCTTGCGGATCACGACGGTGAAGAACGGCACACCGAGGTTGGCACCGGTCAGGAACATGCGGCTCGAATGCCGCACCAGTGCGGTCTTCTCGATCTCGGGCCCCACCATGATGCCGGGCGTGTCGCACAGGTGCAGGATGGGAATGTCGAAGGCATCGCACAGCTGCATGAAGCGAGCGCCCTTGTCGGCGGCGTCGGAGTCGATCGCGCCGCCGAGGTGCAATGGGTTGTTGGCGATCACGCCGACGGGCCGTCCCTCGACGCGGATGAGGCTGGTGACCATGCCAAAGCCGAAGCCGGCACGCAGGTCCAGCACAGACCCCTCGTCCGCAAGCGTCGCGATCACGTCGCGGATGTCGTAGGCGCGCAGGCGGTTTTCCGGCACGACGTGTCGCATGGCGCGCTGGTCCGGTTCAGACCAGTCCTTGGTGTTCCCTTGAAAGAAGGCGAGATAGCGCTTCGCCACCGCCACCGCTTCGGCCTCGTCGGCAACAGCGAGGTCCACCACGCCACTCGGCACCTGCACGGACATGGGGCCGATGTCTTCCGGGGCGAACACGCCGAGACCGCCGCCTTCGATCATCGCCGGGCCACCCATGCCGATGTTGGCGTCGGCGGTGGCGATGATCACGTCGCAACAGCCGAGCAGCGAGGCGTTGCCGGCAAAGCAGCGGCCGGCGGTGATGCCCACCATCGGCACCAGCCCCGACAGCGTCGCGAACTGCGAAAACGTGCCCTGTCCACCGCCGCCGCCCACCATGTCGGTGTCGCCGGGACGGCCGCCGCCGCCTTCCGCGAAGAGCACCATCGGCATCCGGCCCTCTCGGGCAACGCCGATCATGCGGTCGGTCTTGCGGTGGTTCTGCGCGCCTTGCGTGCCGGCCAGCACGGTGTAGTCGTATGCCATCACGGCGCAGCGATTGGCGGGATCCTCGAACAGGTCACCGTTGACGCTGCCGACGCCGGTGATCATGCCGTCGGCAGGCGTGTTGGCGATGAGGTCGTCGAGCGAGCGGCGGCGACGCTGGGCGGCGATCACGAGCGGGCCATACTCCACCCAAGTTCCGGCGTCCACCAAGTCCTCGACATTCTCGCGGGCGGTGCGCAGTTGCTTGGCGCGACGGCGGGCCACTGCCCTCGGCCGGGCGTCGTCGAGTGTTACGGCATGGCGCGCGAGCACCTCCTCGAGATCAGGACGTATGTGGTCGGGATCGACCATCTCTTCGGCACCGCCGTGGGCGTCGTCGACATCGGCTTCCTCAAGAACGAGCAGTGGGTGACCCGCATACACCGTATCGCCCGCACTCGCATGGATGCGCCGCACGATGCCGGCCATCTCGGCACGCACTTCATGCTCCATCTTCATGGACTCCATCACCGCCACGCAGCGTCCCGGGGCCACCGCATCGCCTTCCGCCACGTCGATGGACACCACCGTGCCTTGCAGGGGCGCAGCCACCAGTGCCTCGCCTTCTTCGGCGGCCGGCGTGTCAGTGGTCGGTGCGGTTCGGGATTCGCGGCCAAAGGCAAGAACCGCCAGCGGATCGCCGGCGTCGACTTTGGCACCTGCAGTCGCAGGCGCAACCGCGCCCGAGTCGATCGAGGCGACGTGCAGCAGGGGGCGCTCATCAAAGTGCAAGGGCCGCTCGGCCGCGAACCCAGTGGAGAGAAGGCCATCCTGGAACGCTGGGTGATCGAGAATCGCCCGCAGGTACGCGACGTTCGTGTCCACGCCCTCGATGCGGAACTCCCTGAGCGCTCGACTAAGCTTTGCCGCGACCGCTCGAAACGGCGTACGGGAAGAGGCCACCACTTTGGCAAGCAGCGAGTCGTAGCGTGGGTTGGTCTCGTAGCCGGCATAGCCGAAGGTGTCGGTGCGCAGGCCCGGCCCGGATGGCGGATCGAAGGTGGTAAGCACGCCTCCGGCCGGCAATGCGTCGCCGCCTTCGGTCATCCGTTCCATGTTGACCCGCGCCTGGATGGCAAACCCTGTTGAACGACCGTCGAGGTCGAGTTCTCGGAGTTGTCGGCCAGCGGCAATCTCGAACTGCGCCCGCACGAGATCAACGCCCGTCACCTCCTCCGTGACGGTGTGCTCCACCTGCAGCCTGGGATTCGCCTCGATGAATGCGAACGTCGGCGTCGTGCTCGTCACATCGACAAGGAACTCGAACGTACCGGCACCCCGATAACCGCAGGCACGCGCCAGCTTCAGCGCCGCTTCGTGCAAGTCCGCGCGCAGGGATTCCGGCAATCCAGGCGCCGGGGCGATCTCGATCAACTTCTGATGCCGACGCTGGATGCTGCAATCCCGCTCGCCCAAATGCATCGCCTCGGTGCCGTCACCGAGCACCTGCACCTCGACATGACGCGCGCCCTCCATGAAACGCTCGACATAGAGCGCGCCGCTGCCGAACGCGGCCCTTGCCTCCGACGAAGCGCGAGCGAATGCCTCGCCCACTTCCTGTGGCTGCCGCACCACGCGCATGCCGCGTCCACCACCGCCAGCGATTGCCTTGATGATCGCGGCGCCGTGCGTCGCAACGAATGCCTCCGCCTGCTCTGCAGTGGCCGCGCCCGTGCCAGCGAGAACCGGCACTCCCAAATCCTGGGCGAGTGCGCGTGCGGCCGTCTTGTCGGCAAGCATGTCGAGCGTCGCTGGCTCCGGGCCGATGAAGACGACGCCGGCTGCCGCGCAAGCCGCGGCAAGAGCAGAACTCTCACTGAGGAAGCCGTAGCCGGGATGCAGGCAGTCGCAGCCCGTGGCGTTCGCGGCCGCCACAATGGCATCGACGTCGAGATACGCCGCTGCACCGGTGCCACCAACTTCCACGTTTCGATCGGCCTTGGCGATATGCAGCGACGCGACATCGTCCGTCGCGAACACGGCCACCGACTCGATCTGGAGCTCCGCCGCCGCACGCGCAATGCGAATGGCGATTTCGCCCCGATTGGCGATCAGCGCCCGTTCAAACATGCCCTTGCCTGTGGGAAGACTCAAAACCCACCCCCTGCCTCCAGGTATTCCCTCTCCTCCGCGCTGCTCTCGCGGCCCAGCGCCGCATTGCGATGCGGAAAGCGTCCGAAGCGTTCGATTACACGCCGATGCGCCGTCGCGTAGCCGACGAAGCTCGCCGCAAAGTCGCGGAACGAAGGCGCGGCCTCCTCCACCAAGCGCTCGAACAGGGCCACCGACCTTGCCTGATCCGCGAGGTCTTCGCTGTGCTCGAATGGATGATAGAGGAACGCTCGCTCCGGCACGGAAAGCTGCGTATCGAGGCCCCGATCGAGCGCCCGAACGGCGACGGCCCGGGCGAGCGAGTCGCCGAGGAATGCAAGCGACGAGTCGCGATAGATGTTGCGGCCGAACTGGTCGAGAAGAAGCACGAGCGCCAGGGCGCCCTTCGGCTCCTCGCCCCAATGCAGAAGCTCGCCGGACCGCGCCTGCTCCACCGCCTGGCCGAAGCGCTTGCCGATCTCTGCATCCACATCCGCATCGACGCGATACCAGCGGTCGCTGTAGGGCTTGAGGTCGTCGGGGTGACTCGGAGCAGGCCCGAACCAATAGTCGATCACGTCATTCGGTGTCGTCTTGGACATTTCCGCTGCTCATGTCCCTTCTTGCATCCTCCCCCCTCTCGAAACCGCGTTTTCCTGGCACATCGAGGCCCCTCGGGGACGAGGGCATTCTGTCCTCGCTCGGGGCCAATAGGCGCGAAGGGGCATCACATACACACCTAGGCGGCCTTTGGACGAGCGCCACCATTGCGCGTCACACCGCTTCGCGCAAGGATTGGCCGCCACACCAACGGAGGAACCCCATGCAGATCACCGCCATCGATACCTTTGTGGTGGACGCCGGCTGGCGTCCTTGGCAGTTCGTCGCCGTGCGAACGGACGAAGGCATCACCGGCTACGGCGAATGCTCCGACGGCCGCATGCCCTACAGCGTGGTACACACCGCCAAGGAGTTCGAGGCGATTCTGCTCGGCCAAGATCCGCGCCCGGTCGAGGCGCGCTACTGGGACATGTACCGCATGGCGCGACAGAGCCCCGGCGGGATCGCAGCCAAGGCCATCGCCGGTATCGAGCTCGCGCTTTGGGACATCAAGGCCAAGGCGCTCGGCGTGCCGGTGTACGAACTCTTCGGCGGCCCCTTGCGCACCCGGCAGCGCGTGTACTGGTCGCACTGCGGCAGTTCCCGCGCCGGCAACCACGAGATCATCGGCGTCCCGCCGATCCGCTCCTGGCAGGACATCACCGATCTTGGCCACGAGGTGGTGCAGCGCGGCTTCACGGCGCTCAAGACGAACATCGTCTACCCCGGCGACCCCGCCCACACCTACCGCGGCGGCTTCGGCGGCGGCGAGGGAACCACCGACGGCACCGTGGACAACGCCATGCTCGACCACATCCGCACCCACATCGGTACTTTCCGAGACGCGGTGGGCCCGCACGTGGACATCGCCCTCGATCTCAACTTCAACTTCCGCGTCGAAGCGGCCACGCGCATCTGCCATGCACTCGAGGACCTGCGCATGATGTGGGTGGAAATCGACATGTACGAGCCGGAGGGGTTGCGCGAGATCCGCGACGCGGTGCGGGTGCCCGTCTGCTCCGGCGAAAACCTGTTCACTTCCCGCGACTACCGCCGCTACTTCGAGGCGCGCTCGATGGACGTGTGCATGGTGGACGTGCCTTGGAATGGCTTCGCGGGCTCCCGGCGCGTCGTGGAAATGGCAGAGACCTTCGAGGTCAACTGTGCCCCGCACAACTACTACAGCCACCTCTCGACGCTCCACTCCCTGCATCTCACCGCCATCTCGCCGAACATCCGCATCTGCGAAATCGACATCGACGACGTGCCCTGGAAGGACGAGCTTGTCACTGAGCCTTTGGCGTTCGAGGAAGGACGCGTGCTGATCCCCGACCGTCCCGGCTGGGGCGCCGACCTCAACGAGGAAGTGGCGGGCGCCCACGTCTGGGAGCCCGGACGCAAGCCGGGGTACTGGTCTGGCCCCTCTCGCTAACGCCAATGGCGCAGCGTCGGCATTGCGCGGTAAAGTTGTCCGATTGCATTCGAGGAGACTCCATCGTGGCATCCGCCATCCCCTTCCCCGACGAGAACAATGTCTGGCGCCTCGACACCCCCGGCGTCGATGGCTGGCCCCGCACTGCCCGTCCGGACGATCCCAACAAGTATTTCATGGTCTCCATGGACGGCCATGTGCAGGAACCAGCCGACCTCTGGCAGAAGCGCATGGACGCCAAGTTCCGCGATCGCCTGCCCGGCGTCGCCGTTGACAAGGACGGCAAGAAATACCAGAAGACCGAAGGCTTCCGCCCGCTGCGCATCCGCAACATCAAGTTCGAGGGCGAAGACGGCCTGCGCAACGGCGCCGGCACGACGCCCGAGGAACGCCTAGCCGATCTTGCCGCCGACGGCGTGGACGCCGAAGTGCTGTTCCCGAACAAGGGCCTAACCATCTGGGCCACCCCCGATCCAGAGTTCAGCCAGGCCATGTGCCGCGTCTGGAACGACTGGGCCTGGGAAGTCTTCGGCGACTACAACGACCGCCTCTCCCCCATGGGATGCGTCGCCAGCGCCGACATCCCCGGCGCCATCGCTGAAATCCAGCGCCTCGCCGCGCTCGGCTTCCGCGGCCTCTCGCTGCCCTGCAAGCCAGTGTGGGGGCCGGGCAGCCACGAGCACCTCAACTACAACCTGCCGGACTTCGATCCGCTCTGGGCCTGCATCCAGGAAGTGGACCTCCCCATCACCTTCCACGTCTCCACCGGTCGCGACCCGCGCACGTCCCGCGGCAACGGCGGCGCCGTGATCAACTACGCGGTTCACTCCCTCGCGCCGACGATGGAACCCATCGCCAACCTCTGCGCCTCCGGTGTGCTGGCGCGCTTTCCGGGGCTGCGCTTCGGCAGCGTGGAAGCGGGCATCGGCTGGGTGCCCTGGGCCATCTGGGCGCTCGACGAGGCCTACCGTAAGCACCACATGTACGTGCGCCCCAAACTCGACCGCCTGCCGAGCGAGTACTTCCGCGAATGCGGCTTCGCCACCTTCCAGGAAGACAAGCCGGGCCTCGACCTCGCCCGCGAGCACAACCTGATCGACAACTTCATGTGGGCCAACGACTACCCCCACCACGAAGGCACCTGGCCCCACTCCGCCGAAGCCATCGAACGCACCATGTCCCAACTCACGGATGAAGAACGGGCGAAGGTGCTCGGCCTGAACGCGGCCCGCATCTTCAAGTTCCCGATCCCGGAGCGATACCGGCAAGCGGCAACGCGGTAGCGCTATAGAGGTACTTGCGCAACGCGCTTGCGGTGCTCGCACCGTGAACTATACTTATGTCCAGTAGTTGCCGGAGTCAGCCTTGTGAAGGACGTCGCCGTCGAGTTGCCGTTGTGGCTTGAGGAGCTGCGGCGTACCGAAGTCTCGAACCTCGTCCGCAGCGATCCGCGGTCCTCGGGGAACACCACCTTTGGACTGAACCGCGAGCAGGCGCTTGATGCCATCAGCTGGGGACAGGCGGACTTCGATGCGCCCCATGGACACCTCACGGCGGACGACCTCGCCCTCCTCTACGCCTACTGGAACCAGAAGGGACATCTGGAGGAATTGGTCGAGGCGTTCCGCCAGTGCTTCGCGGTTTCGAATACCAAGCCGAACAATCCAATCGTCGTCGACGTAGGCTGCGGCCCGTTCACTGGTGGCCTCGCGCTGGCAACAAGCCTTGGTGAGGCACCGTTCGACTACATCGGCGTCGACCGGGCCGACTCGATGCGCAGGCTCGGCCAGCGGCTGGCCGATTCGGCCCTCGTGCCCGGGCAGATCACGTGCATTTGGGCGCCCGACATGGCGTCGGTCGAATGGGCACAGCCACCGCGGTGGCGGGACGTTCTCGTCATCGTGTCGTTCGTCTTCGCCAGTCCGTCACTCGACGTGGGATCCATGTGTGACGATCTCATCGCGCTACTCCGGCGCCTCGGTAACGGCTCGGTGACGGTGCTCTACACGAACTCGGTGCGAGCCGAGGCAAACTGCGGGTTCCCGGAGTTCGATACCCGACTGAAAGCGGTCGGGTTCCGATCCCTTGCCCGGGGTAAAGGCGAGATTGGCATAGCCCGATCGGGCGGCTCGCGCGTGCGTGGTCTTTGGTACGCGATATTCCACCGCCCCAGGCAGACATCCCTGTCGCTCGAGGGCGCGTGAAGTGCGGCTACCATCCTACGACGAGATCGCGCGGGTCGAGGAGCAGCTCGACATCTGGGAGGCACCGTTCGACCAATCCCTGCTGATCGCGGGACCACCGGGCTCCGGCAAGACCATCCTCGCAATCCACCGCGCACAGATGATCGCTTCCGCTGGGACGCAGGTCGTGCTCGTCACCTTCAGCCGCATGCTCCGTCGGCTGATCGCCCTGTTGACGGAGAACAACGTCCCTACCTTCACGATGCACCAGTTCGTCGGCCAACAACATTATCGGCGCAAGACTGGTGCGCGAGGTGCGCCGGAGGTTCGCCCGCTCGTATTCGACTGGCAGGCGATGTCGAGTGAGCTGGCGCGCCGCGCGGTTAGACCCGAGCAAGTACACATAATCGTGGACGAGGGACAGGATCTCCCGGCCGAGTTCTTCCGGTATGTCCGCCGATTCGTTGCCCGCACCGTTACGATCTTCGCCGACGAGGACCAGGCGCTGACTGACCAGCGGTCGTCACTCCTCGACATCAAGCGCGCCGCCTGCCTAGGCGACCCTATCCTATTGAGCGGCAACCACCGGAACACGCCCGAGGTGTCCAGGCTGGCCGAGCACTTCCACACGGGTCGGCTGCCTGCATCCGAGGTGCATCGCTCACCGTCGGGCGAGCGCCCCCGAATCACGCACTACTCGACCTTGGCAGCGGGGGCCGAGCGGATCGCCAACTGGTTCTCCACCCGAGGCGGGAGTGTAGGCGTAGTGGTTGTTCACAACCAAACAGGGCGCCAACTCCAGAAAAGCCTCCGTGACCGTCTCAAAAGGGGTCGCGTGGACATGTACACGTCCGACCAAAGGAACGAGGACGAAATCGATGCCACCACGCCCGGCATCACGATCCTGAACAAGGAGTCGATCAAGGGCCAGGAGTTCGATACAGTGTTCATCATGGAGGTTGACGAACTCCTCCCCTGCACTAAGGACGCACAGCGTCGCGTCATGTACATGCTGTGCGCTCGTGCGCGAGACAACCTGGTCCTGATGCACCCCGGCAACCGTTTGCCTGCCGAGGTACTCCGCTCGCTGCCCGGCACCGACGTTCTGGAACGGCCGTGAGTACGCCGTCGCAACTGCCATTGAACGTGCCTCCCACGAAGTCGGAAGGCGACGCGCCGCCCGCGAACGAAGCAACAGCGCTGCCCGACGAGGGTACTGACAATCTTCCGGAGGGCTGGCTCGGAATCGCAACCAATCACAGGCGTCTGTTTGACGCGAGCCAAGACGGATGGCTCCGACCTGCCGACCACACCGACTTGCTGCTGGGGTACGAGAGCTTCATCGCCGACGCGGAAGTCCCCGCGAAGGCGAATGTCATCCCGGTTCTACTGGCGTTCGATCCGCGAGGATTGCCATTCCCCAATGCGCGCAAGGAGGAGCGCATCGTCGAAGTCCGCGACGGCTTGGAGCCGCTTCCGAAGAGCATCCGATGTACTGCCCCGCTTTCGCTGCACGCCGTCGTGAAGGTCCAAGTTCCGTGCATAGAGAACCGGGATCGCCTTGCGGCCATGGCGGAACAACTCGCCAATGTCGCGCTACCCGGTGCTGGAATCGACGTGGGTGCCTCGCCAGTCATTCCCATGCGGACACTGCCTCCGGTAAATTCTGACCGGCCTGCCTTCGATCTGCCCCATAACCTAGACGCCGTCCAAGGCGCAATGGCAACGGCGACTTGGGCGGTGCCGCGAATTGACCCGTGGATAGACCTATTGACGGCGGCGCTGCAGGGAGACGCTGCAGGCGTTGAAGGAGGCGCACGAGCCTTACGCGCTAGCTGGCTTGACCTGCCATGGCTGGTCGGCAACCGGCGGGACGATCCGGTCGATGCACAGGCTGCGCTATGGCGAGCGGCCGTGTCGGTTATGCGCAGTCCGACGGCCCAAGGCAACTCGGCCAGCCAACTGGCAGAGAAAATCGCACAAGCTGCAAGTCTCTCAAGTGCGATGCCGATGGCTGATGCGTGGGCGCGACAAACTCAGCGGCTCGTCACTGCCGAGGAGCCGTTGAGCTGCATGAACTGGCGGGAGCGCGGTGCTGGTCTCGCCATCCAGCTTGCGTTGTTGCGACCCGAACCAATGTCCTTCAAGGCTTGGAGCAAGGACTTGCCCAATCTGCCACCCGCCGTGTGGTGGGGCGCCGCGGCCCTCTGCGGTTGGCGACATGGCTATCGCGCTCTCGACGTACGGTTCCGCGGCGATGCGAACCTGCAAAAATTCCATGCCGTACAGGCACTGAAGGCATCATGGAAGGGCGACGTGTCAGCCGTGATACCGGGCGACTTGCGCTCGAACGTCCAACGGCGTAAGGAAGATGGCGATTGCTTTTCCTTGACCTGGGGCGGCACGACGGTGTTCCGGAAGCCTTGGCATCCGAGAGCGCGTTGGTTCAATGCAGATCTCACCGACGCCGCCATGGCCAAATCCGCCCGCGACCTAGCGTCAAAACTGAATTGGCCATGTCTGCGCACGCCGCCTATCGGCGGCAAGGGAAGCCTGTTCGTCGCAGGAAGAGAGCTGCCGGTGGACCTGACGGCGGTCGAGTGGTTGGATCACGACGAGTTCCGTCGTCAATTGGCAATCGAGGCAGGTGAGGTACCGGACCCGCCTCGACCTCCCGACAAGCTGCCTGGATTCGCGTATCTGCCGAACTTCATCACGGCGGAGGAAGAGGACGAGTTGCTGCAGCACATTGACGATGCAGAGTGGAGTACGGAGCTGAAGCGCCGCGTCCAGCACTATGGCTGGCGATACGACTACGGCCAGCGGCAGATCGACGAGTCAATGCGGCTTGGCGAACTCCCGTTTTGGGCAGACAAAATCGCAAAGCGACTGGTGGCGAAAGGTCTGGTCGCGGAGTTGCCCGATCAGGTGATCGTGAATGAGTACTGCGGCAAGCAAGGTATCTCTCCCCATGTTGACCAACCGAAGAGCTTCGCCGAACCCGTCGCAACGGTCAGCTTGCTTGAATCATGGGGCATGAAATTCCGGCGGCGCGGCGGCGAGGAAAAGACCGAAAAAACGCTTGAGCGACGCAGCGTCGCCGTGCTGTCCGGCGACGCACGATACAAGTGGACCCACGAAATCCCGTCTCGGAAGACCGAGCGTGTGGATGGCAAGCGAATCCCACGTGAACGAAGGATCTCGCTTACGTTCCGGAAGTCCCGCATCCAAGAGGACGCGACGAGCAACAGCCCTGCACGCTGAGCTGTACCCAACGGTCTCATGCATCGAGCTTGGGCGTTTGTCCCGGCTGTGCCATACTCCGTTGCTTTCCGCTTGGGGGCATTGCATGGGCGCGCAGGAGAACATCGCGAGTCGGAATCCCGAGGCCTATGTGCCACCGTTCGAGTTGACGGAAGGGCAGCCGCCGCCCATCGCGCACAACGGCGGCATCTCCTACATGGCGCTCGACAAGGATGGCGATGCCGGCACGGCTGCCGCCACCGAGGTTGCCTTGGCCCAGGTTGCGGACGGCGAAGGCCAGGACGTGATCGAGATGATCGAGAACGCGCCGCCCGGCCCCATCGAGACCGAGTGGGGGATTGGCTTTCGCGAGTACGACGAGTGCATGGAGTACATCCGTGCCAACAACATCACCGCCCCGCCCGGCGGCGTCGCCCTGCCCTTGCGCTACACGGTGCACGAAGAACCGACCTACTCGATCGTCTCGTCCAATGCCCTGTGGCGTGACCCCTCGCGAAAGGAAGAGGCCGAGCGCGTGCGCAAGTACGAGCGCGACCACGGCCGCCGCAACCTCTACTTCCCTCAGGTGCTGCGCGATGCGCGCCGGATGGAGGAGTATTACCCCGGCCTCTCGCCCTCGAGCCCGGAGTGCATGGACAGGCTCGGCGTGTCGCTCGCGCACATCGAGTCCAAGTGCAAGAACTTCTACGACTCCGAAGAGGTGCGCAGCGTCTTCTATCTGGAGATCGAGAAGCTCCTGATGGACTTCTTCCCCGGCGCCACCGACGCCCTCGTGTACAACCACGACGTATTCAACAAGGACTACGACGGCGATCGCAGGGAAGATCAGGACGCCAAGAACCCCGGCGTCAACGCCGGCTACGCCAACCTCGTCCACAACGACCTCAACGACAACAGCGGTCGCGTCCGCTGTCGCGAGCTGTTGACCAAGAACCTGCGCAACTTCGGCCGCGAGCAGCACTACACCGAGGCCGAGGCCGACGAGAAGATGTCGCGCCGGTTCATGTCCATCAACCTCGCCAAGCCCATGGAGACCGTGGAGCAGTTCCCGTTCGTGCTGTGCGCCTGGCCGTCGTTTGCGGACCAGCCATACATCACCAACTACCGCATCTACGACGACCGCGTCGGCGAGACCACCCGCTTCACGCATCGGGCCGACCACGAGTGGTATTGGTTCCCGCAGCAGAAGTCCACCGAAGTCTCGATGCTGAAGTGCTACGACTCCATCACCGACGGCTCGGTCTCCCGCTGGTCGTTCCACTCCGCCTGCGTGGATCCGACCGCGCCGGAGGACGCCCGCTGCCGCAAGAACGTGGTGGTTCGGTCGTTCGTCTTTTTCTAGGCGCCAAGATCGAGTCTCCAGCAGGGCCGCTCGTCCCTTAGGGCCGTCCCGAGCCGACACATGGGCGACGAAATCGGTCAGCGCGACTTCCATGCGGAAGATTTCAGCCGCTTTCGGCGGCGTCTGGCGGAGGAAACCGACCTCGTCGAAGCGCTGTTCCGCGACGGCGGTTTCAGCACGCGGGGGGACATCACCGGGTTCGAGCTCGAGGCGTGGATCGTCGATGGCGACGGCAATCCGTCGCCGGTCAACCAAGAACTGCTTCGCACCGTGGACGATCCCTTGCTGGTGCCGGAGCTTGCGACATTCAGCGTCGAACTGAACGGCAGCCCCACGCGCCTCACGGGGCGCGTCTTCTCGCGCATCTTCGACGAACTGAACGCCACCTGGACCCGTTGCACCGAAGGCGCCCGCCAAATCGGCTGCCGTCTCGTCAGCATCGGCACGCTTCCCACCGTGCAGCCCGAGTTGCTGCATTCGAGCAACATGTCGCCCATGGTGCGGTATCAGGCCCTCAACGACCGCATCATGGCGGTGCGCGACGGTGCGCCGCTCGAGATCGACATCAAGGGCGTCGATCATCTCGCGATGGAACACGACGACGTGATGCTGGAAGCAGCCACCACTTCGTTTCAGATTCACCTGCAGTGCCTGCCCGATCGCGCCGTGCGCGACTTCAACGCCTCCGTCGCCGTTTCCGCGCCCATGGTGGCGCTGGCGGCGAACTCGCCGTTCCTGTTCGGCCGTTCGCTTTGGGCGGAGACCCGCATCCGGCTGTTCGAGCAGGCGGTGTCGATGGGCGCACGAAACCCGGAGCGGGTCACATTCGGCACAGGCTATGCGAAGGACTCCTTGTTCGAGCTCTTCCGTGAGAACCAAAGCGTGCATCGCGTGCTGATTCCGTTCGTGCAGCCTGACGAGCCGCCGAGCAAGTACAGCCATGTGCGTTTCCAGAACGGCACGGTGTGGCGCTGGAACCGACCGCTACTCGGCTTCGACTTCGACGGCCAGCCCCACGTTCGCATCGAGCATCGGGTGACGCCCTCCGGGCCCACCATTCGCGACAGCGTCGCCAATGCGGCGGCCTATCTCGGCATGGTGCGGGGGCTCGTCGATCTGCATCCGGGCATCATTGAGCAGGAGCTGGATTTCGAGACGGCGCGGGAGAACTTCTACCACGCGGCTCAAGTGGGGCTCGAAGCCGACATCTCCTGGCCCGGCCTCGGCACCGTGCCTGTGCGCAAGCTCCTGCAAGACACGTTGCTGCCGCTTGCCGGCAAGGCGCTGCAAGAACTCGACATCCCTGCCGAAGAAACGGAGCGCTACCTCGACATCGTCGCCGCCCGGGTGGAAGATGGCCGCAATGGCGCCGCATGGCAAACCGAGTGGGTGCGCCGCCACGGCCCGGACTGGAGCGGCCTCACCTGCGCCTATCTCGACAAGCAGGAAACCGGCGAACCCGTGCATACATGGGCTATCTGAGCGGGGCGCCCGTGCGCACCACGACAACGCTGCCACCGCAGGTCGCGGCACTGCCGGCGGCGGGGCTGTTGGCCGCGCTCGGCGGCCCCACGCTGTTCGACCTTCGGCATCCCGGCAAACCTCCGCTGTTCGTGTCAACGCTCCTGCACGGCAACGAGACATCGGGCTGGGACGCGGTGCGCCGCATTGCCCTCAGCGACGAGGCCGCGGAGTTTTCGTGGATGCTGTTCCTCGGCAACGTCCAGGCTGCAGCGCAAGGGGCCCGCTCCTTGCCGGAGCAACCCGATTTCAACCGCATCTGGCACGCATCCGCCGACGACGACAGGGCGCGCCCGACTGCCGATGGCGGCATCTGGCAGGAAGACGGCAACGCGCACCCTGCCGAGGCGCAACTTGCCGATGCCGTGACGCAAGCAGCGAAGGCGGCGAGGCCGTTTTTCGCTGTGGACGTACACAACAACTCCGGCCACAACCCGCCCTATTCGGTGATCACGTCGCTCGACCCAACGACCCTTGCGGCAGCGGCGGCGTTCTCGCCCCGAGCCATCCATGCGCGCCAGCCGGCGGGCGTGCATACCCGGCGCTTCGCCCGTTTCTGTCCTGCCGTCACCATCGAGACCGGACAGCCGGAAGACCCACAAAGCGCCGAGCGCGCCGAGGCGTACCTGCTCGATTGCCTGCGGAGCGCCGAGCCTCCCGCAGCCAAGCATTCCCGGCTCGCGCTCTTTGAGAACACCATTCGCGTGACGGTTCGGGGCGATGTCGAACCGCATCCGGGGCTGGAACGGCTCAACTTCGGCGTTGCCGCACCTGGCCAGTGCATTGCCCATCGCGGCGAACTGGTGGCCGAGGACAGCCAAGGCCGGATCGTCACCGATCAATACCTCGAAGCCGACGGCAGCGCCACGCGCCTAACGCAGTCGGTCACCCTCTCCATGTACACGAGCGACGTCGCCATCGCCCGCCAAGACTGCCTTTGTTACTTCATGACGCAGGTGGCCGCATGAGCGCTAGCGACGCCCGCCGTTACGTCACGGTCGGCGGTCGATTCGAGATGCTGCACGGTGCGATAGAAAGCCCCACCGTTGCCTACGAGACCTGGGGCCAGCCGACGCCAGCCGGTGACAACGCGGTGCTGCTCTTTACCGGGCTATCGCCATCCGCCCATGCAGCGTCGTCCCCGGATGATCCCACCAGCGGCTGGTGGGAAGACATGATCGGCCCGGACAAGCCCATCGACACATCGCGGCTCTACGTCGTTTGCGTCAACTCCCTCGGCAGTTGCTTCGGCTCCACCGGGCCCGCCTCCGAGCGCCAGGAAGGCGGCACGTATCGCCTCGACTTTCCCGTCCTGACGCTCGAGGACATCGCCCGCGCTGGACATGCGGTGGTGGAGCACTTGGGTCTGTCGCGGCTCAAGGCCGTGGTGGGGCCTTCCATGGGCGGAATGACCGCCCTCGCCTATGCCATCCTCCACCCAGGCCACGCGGAGGGACTCGTCTCCATATCCGCCGCCGCCCGCAGCCTGCCCTTCTCCATCGCCCTGCGCTCCCTGCAACGCGAACTGATCCGTTCGGACCCGGCTTGGGCCAATGGCAAGTACCCCTACGACGCGCCGCCCGTGCTAGGCATGCGCCTGGCGCGCAAGCTCGGCATGATTACCTACCGCTCGGCCAAGGAATGGAGCGGACGCTTCGGCCGCGAACGTGCCACCGACGACCTGGCCGTTGGCGCAAGGTTCGACATCGACTTTGAGATCGAGTCGTATCTCGAAGCCCACGCCAACAAATTCATCGGCACCTTCGATGCCAACTGCTATCTCTACCTCTCGCGGGCAATGGACCTGTTCGACGTGGCGGACCATGGCGGCTCCGTCGAGGCCGGCCTCGCGCGGATCAAGGCTGAACGGGCCCTCATCGTCGGCGTCGAAACCGATTTCCTGTTCCCTTTGCAGCAACAGCGGGAACTTGCCGAAGGGCTGCGACCCACCGTCGACGATGTGGATTTCCACGCCCTCCCCTCGATCCAAGGCCACGACTCCTTTCTGGTGGACATGGACCGCTTCCGTCCCGTGGTGGCGCAGTTCTTCGAAGGGTAGTCGACTCTCTTCGGTGAAGGGCGCCTAGCGCTCCCTCCGGCTTCTGCCAGCCGCCGCTACGTCGCTGCGGCCAACACCTTGATGTGGCTGGCTACCAGGTCCGGTCGCTGCATGGGGATGAAATGGGTGAGCTCGGGGAGGTACACATCCTGGCCGTTGGGGAAGGCGGCGGCGAGGCCCTCCCAGGTCGGGGATTGGGAGAAGTCCATCGGGCCCTCGCGGGTCTCGCGCTTGTGGGCGCGCAGCACCGTCACCGGATGGGGAAGCGACTCGATGATGGGCATGAGGTCGGGTCGGCCGCTGTCGAGATAGATGGATGCCTCCACCACAGGTGGGCAGGCGAGGACATAGCCGTCGCCCTCGGCGATGACCCCGTGGTCGCAATAGTCGCGCAGCACTTCCGGTCGCCAGAGGTTGAAGGGATGGCGGTTCTTGAAGCGCTCGAACATGGAGGCTGGCGAATCCCATTGGTAACGACGGCGGGACACCGGGTGGTCTTCGGCCGAGAGGAAGGCACCGACGGGGTGGTCGCGCACGGCCTCCGGAGACATGATTACGGGGTCCACCAAAAGGAGGCTCCTCAATCGACTCGGGTGCGCCGCGGCTGCCTGCACCACCGAGTGTCCGCCCATGGAGTGGCCGACGCCGATGGCGCTGTCCATGCCCATCGCCTCCACGAACGCCGCGACGTCTGCGCCGAAGCCGCTCCACTTGTGCGGACCCTGCTTGGTGGAGCGACCGTGGCCGCGCATGTCGAGGGCGTAGGCGTGGAAGCCTGGCCCTAGTTCCGCAACGGTTTGGTCCCAGCAGCGGGCGTGGAAGCCTGTTGCGTGCACCAAGAGCACTTGTGGATCGCCCGCCTTGCCCCACTCGAAGAAAGTGAGGTCGATGTCACCCCGGCGCACGGCATGCTCGCGCGGCTTGTCAGTTGAATGCGCCAATCACGCAACCCCTGTGTGGTCGTCAAGACCCGCTGGAGGGAGGGCATCCTGCCCTCCGCCGCCCGAAGGGCGCTCACCCAGGAGGCGCGCCTCAAGGCGCCTGGAGGTCCGTCAATGACTGATACGTGAGCGTCTTCATCTCCGCCCGCAGCGGCCACGGCGAACCCATGAGTTGGATCATGCCAATGACGATCAGATCCTCCACGGGGTCGATCCAGAACACGGTACCGGCGGCGCCGCCCCAGTTGTACTCGCCCGCGGAACCCATCACTCGCGCCGCCACCGGATCGGTGACGATGCCGAAGCCGAGGCCAAAGCCGAAGCCGTTGCCGAGCAAGGCATCTGCAGGACGCTCGCCTGCACCACCCGCGTTGATGGCACCCGGCAGGTGATCCGTGGCCATGTAGGCGACCGTCTTCGGCCCCAGGATGCGCACGCCGTCCAGTTCGCCCCCGCGCCGCAACATCTCGCAGAAGCGCAGGTAGTCCATCGTCGTGGAGACGAGGCCGCCGCCGCCGGAGAAGAGCGTGGTGTTGGTGTAGCCGACAAACACGTCCTCGTCGCTGCCGGTCTGCACCAGCGTCTCGTTCTCGGCATCCCACGTGTGGTTCGGCAGGAAGCGGTCGCGCTTGTCTTCCGGCACGTTGAAGAACGTGTCCTCCATGCCGAGGGGATCGAAGATGCGTTCCTTCAGGAAGACGTCAAACGTCTGCCCGGAGATGCGCTCCACGACAACGCCGGTGATGTCCACCGCCACACTGTAGTGCCATTGCGCGCCGGGCTCGAACTTGAGCGGCATCGCGGCGATCTTCTCGGTCAGTTCATCGAGGTCCTTGGAGCTCCAAAGCTCCGCCGCCTGATAGCGCTGGTCCACGGCATCCGCCGGGTTGAAGCCATACGAAAGCCCCGTCGTGTGGCTCAAAAGCTGCTGCATCGTCATCTCGTTCTCGGCCGGGCGGATCACGCCGTCGTCTCCGAGCACGGTGAGGTTCTCGAACTCCGGCACGAACTTGCTCACCGGATCCGAAAGCTGAAACTTGCCCTCCTCGTAGAGGATCATCGCCGCAACGGCCGTGATGGGCTTGGTCATCGAGAAGATGCGGAACAGGGCATCCTTTTCGAGGGGACGATCGTCGTTCACCCCACGATTGCCGACAGCCTCATAGTGAACGATGGCGCCATCGCGGGCCACCAGCGTGATGACGCCGGCCAGCTTACCCTCGTCCACATAGCCCTGCGCCATGGCGGTGATGCGGTCGAGTCGTTCTGCAGACATGCCCACCTCGTCCGCCGGCGCTTCGCGCAGGTCCGCGGCGGTGGCCGAAACGCTGAACGCCAGTGCGAGCAGCATCCATCCCAGTCTCTTCATTGCGGGGCTCCCCTCGTCCATTCGAATTCGAGCGCGCACAATGATGGCGGCGCGGCCAATGGTCAAGCGGTGAAGAGGTCCGAATAGCGCTCCCGCAGTTCGTTCTTTTGCACCTTGCCCATGGCGTTGCGGGGCAACTCGTCCACGCAGAGGACGCGCTTCGGCTGCTTGTAACGGGCGAGGTTACCGCGCAGGTGGACGTCCACGCGACCTTCGGAAACGCCTTCGGCGGCGACAAGGACGGCTACGACCGCTTCGCCGAAGTCCGGATGCGGCACGCCGATGACGGCGGACTCGGTCACCTCCGGCATCTCGTCGAGCAGCCGCTCCACTTCCTTGGGATAGACGTTGTAGCCACCAGAGATGACGAGGTCCTTGGCGCGGCCGACGATGGAGAACCGCCCCTCGGCATCCATCACGCCGAGGTCGCCGGTGCGGAAAAAGCCGTCGCCGCGGAACTCCTCGGCGGTGCGTTCGGGCATCCGCCAGTAGCCGGAGAAGACGTTCTCGCCACGCACTTCGATGCCGCCGACTTCGCCCGGGGCGAGCACTTGGCCGTCTTCGGAGGCGATTCGCGCTTCGATGCGAGGGAGCGCGAAGCCAACGCTGCCGGCCACGCGCTCCCCGTCGAGCGGGTTGGACGTGTTCATCAGGGTTTCAGTCATGCCGTAGCGTTCCAGGATGCGCTTGCCCGTGCGTGCCTCGAACTCGACGAAGGTCTGTTCCGTGAGCGGCGCGGAACCGGAGACGAAAAGGCGCATCCCGGAAGCGAGCGCGGCATCGAAGCGAGGATCGGCAAGGAGGCGCGTGTAGAACGTCGGCACGCCCATCAGCACCGTGGCGTTCGGCAATTCGGCGATCAGCGCGTCGACGTCAAAGCGCGGCTGGAAGATTACTGGCGTCGCGCGCAGGAACGCGCAGTGCAGGGCGACGAAGAGGCCGTGGACGTGGAAGATCGGCAGCGCGTGCAGGAGGACGTCGTCATCCTGCCAGCCCCAGTAGCGATCGAGCGCCAGGACATTGCTGGCGAGGTTGTTGTGGCTCAGCATCGCGCCCTTGGCGCGACCGGTGGTGCCGGAGGTGTAGAGGATGGCCGCGAGGTCCTCGTCGTCGCGCCCGATGGTGTCTTGCACCGGCTCAGCCTCTGCCAAGCGGGTGCGCCAGCTTCCGCCGGACTCGGCCAGGGTTTCGACCTGCACGCCACCGCTGCCGGCGTCGGGGTCGGTGGCGAGAAAAAGCCGGGGCTCGGAATCCTCGATGAAGTAGGCCACCTCGCGCGGCGTGTAAGCGGTGTTCACCGGCACGTACACGGCGCCGACCTTGAGGCAGGCGAGATAGAGGGCCACCGTCTCGGGCAGCTTCGGAAGCTGCACCAGAACCCGGTCGCCCGGTGCCACGCCTGCCGCCGCCAGGGCGCCGGCAGCAAGTTCCGCCTGGCCCTTAAGGTGGGCGCAGGTCCAGTCCGGCGCATCCCCCAGCACCAGTGCCGGCTTGTCGAGAGCCTGCGAGAAGGCGCGTTCGAACCGCGAATACAGATTCATGGGGGGTCCGAGCGATTACGAAGCGGCGATGGTAACGCGCACGCTCTCCTGCCACAGCCGCCGGTCGACTCCGTCGGCGCGGCCCATGCCCATGGCACCGCTTGACTTGACCCTAAGGCGCTCTGCACATTCCCCCCTCCTTCACTCCGGCCCAGCCAATGTCCGAAATCCTCTGGCGACCCGATGACGACACCATCGCGCAGGCGAACCTGACCGCGTTTGCGGCCGGCCGCGGCTTCACGCCACCGAACTACGACGCCTTGCACGCATGGTCCATCGAGCGGCGGGCGGAGTTCTGGAGCGCCGTTTGGGAGGACGGCGGCGTGATTGCCGGTCGCCCGGCGGACACGCCGCTCGCCGATGACGACCGGTTCCCAGGGTCCCGCTGGTTTCCCGGTGCGCGGCTCAACTTCGCCGAGAACCTGCTGCGGGCGGCTTCGGGCCCAGTCCAGCGCCATCGCGTCGCCATCGTCTCCGCGCTCGAGAGCGGACAGCGACGCGAACTGACCTATGCCGAACTCGCCGCCGCCACCGCGTCCCTTGCCGCCGAGCTGCGAGGGATCGGCGTCAGTGCCGGCGATCGTGTCGCCGGATGGCTGCCAAACGTACCGCAGACGGTGATCGCCATGCTCGCAACCGCCAGCATTGGCGCCGTGTGGTCGTCCTGCTCGCCGGACTTCGGCACCGAAGGCGCCCTCGACCGCTTCGGACAGATCGAGCCGGTGGTGCTCATCGCCTGCAAGCGCTACCAGTACGGCGGACGCACGTTTGACGTGCGTGAACGCGCCGAGTCGGTGGCTTCGGCCCTGCCTTCGGTTCGCCGCCTGCTTTGGGTCGCAACCGACGCGACCGATGCCATTGACGACGCATTGCGTCGCTTTCCGAAAGCCGAGTCAGGCTTCGAACAGATGCCGTTCGAGCACCCCCTGTACGTCATGTACTCGTCCGGCACCACTGGCAAGCCGAAGTGCATCGTCCACGGCGCCGGCGGCACGCTGCTGCAGCACCTGAAGGAGCACCGGCTGCACGTGGACCTCAAGCCCCACGACACGCTGTTCTTCTTCACCACCTGCGGCTGGATGATGTGGAACTGGCTGGTCTCCGCGCTGGCCGTGCGCTGCCGCATCGTTCTCTATGACGGCTCGCCGTTTCACCCCACGCCAAGCGCACTGATGGACCTCGCCGAGCGGGAACGCATCACCGCGTTCGGCGTGAGTGCCAAGTACCTTTCCGCGCTTCAGAAAGCCGGCGTCCGCCCCGCCAAGACGCACGATCTCACCGCCATGCGCAGCGTGCTTTCCACCGGCTCGCCGCTGACGGAGGGCGGCTTCCGCTATGTGTGCCGCGACGTTCGCCCCGGCGCCTGGCTCGCCTCCATCTCCGGTGGCACCGACATCCTCGCCTGCTTCGTGCTCGGCAATCCGTGGCTGCCCGTGCGCGTCGGCGAAATCCAGTGCAAGGGCCTCGGCATGGCCGTGGACGTGTTCAATGAATCCGGACAGTCAGCGCAAGGCATCAAGGGCGAACTCGTCTGCACCAAGTCGTTCCCCAGCGCCCCCGTCGGATTCTGGAACGACCCGGGCGGCACCCGCTATCGCGAAGCCTATTTCGACCGATTCCCCGACGTGTGGGCCCACGGCGACTTCGCTGAGATCACCGAGCACGGCGGCATCGTCATCCACGGGCGCTCCGATGCCGTGTTGAACCCCGGCGGCGTCCGCATCGGCACCGCCGAAATCTACCGCGTAGTGGAAGCCTTGGACGAGGTGGTCGAAGCCCTAGCCATCGGCCAGGAATGGGAAGACGACACCCGCGTAGTGCTGTTCGTAGTCCTCCGCCAAGGCGAGTCCCTGACCGCTGAACTCCGCACCACCATCCGCGGCAACATCCGCAAGCAAGCGAGCCCGCGCCACACTCCGGCAGTCATCGCCCAAGTCCCAGACATCCCCCGCACCCTAAGCGGCAAAATCGCCGAACTCGCCGTGCGCGAAACCGTCCACGGCCGGGAAGCCACCAACCTCTCGGCGCTCGCCAACCCAGAATCCCTAGCCGCCTTCCGCAACCATCCGGATCTCGCCGAGGCGAGCTGAAGGGTTACACGATCTCTACGGTCTCGACGCGCTCGGCGATCTTGGCCGCCCACTCGGCGGGACCGACTTGGTGGGTGGAGCGGCCTTTGGCGTCCACGGCGACGGTCACCGGCATGTCGCGGACCTCGAACTCGTAGATGGCTTCCATGCCCAAGTCTTCGAAGGCCAGGAGGCGGGAGGCGGTGATGGCCTTGGCGACCAAGTAGGCGGCGCCGCCGACGGCGATCAGGGAGACTGCCTCGTTGTCGCGGATGGCTTCGATGGCTTCCGGGCCGCGTTCGCCCTTGCCGATCATGCCGAGGAGGCCAGCTTGTTCGAGCATGGCGCGGCTGAACTTGTCCATGCGGGTTGCAGTGGTGGGGCCGGCGGGGCCCACCACTTCGTCGCGCACGGGGTCCACCGGGCCGACGTAGTAGATGAAGCGACCCTCAAAATTCACCGGCAGCGGTTCGCCTCGTTCGAGCATCTCCACCAAGCGTCGGTGGGCGGCGTCGCGGCCGGTCAGGATCTTGCCGGAAAGCAGGAGCGTGTCCCCAGCCTTCCACTCCGAGGTCTCCACCCGGGTGATCCCATCGAGGTTGACGCGACGCACATCGTCGCCTAGTTCGAAGGCGACATCTGGCCAATCCGAAAGGTCCGGCGGCTCGAAGGTCGCTGGGCCAGAGCCGTCGAGCTCGAACTTGAGATGCCGGGTGGCGGTGCAATTGGGAATCACCGCCACGGGCTTGTTGGCCGCATGGGTCGGGTACTCCTTCACCTTCACGTCGAGCACCGTGGTGAGGCCGCCGAGGCCCTGGGCGCCGATCCCCAGCGCGTTGACGCGGTCGAAGAGTTCGAGGCGCAGTTCCTCCAAACGGTTGGCCGGGCCTCGCTCCTTGAGGTCGTGAATGTCGATGGGCGCCATCATCGCCTCTTTGGCGAGCAGCATGGCCTTCTCTGGCGTGCCGCCGATGCCGACGCCGAGGATGCCCGGCGGACACCAGCCAGCGCCCATGTCCGGCACCACATCGACGATCCAGTCGGCCACCGAGTCCGACGGATTCAGCATCCGAAACTTGGCCTTGGCCTCGCTGCCGCCGCCCTTGGCGGCCACTTCCACCGTGAGCCGGTCGCCCGGCACGATGCGGGTGTGGATGACTGCCGGGGTGTTGTCGCCGGTGTTCGGCCGGGCGCCGTCCGGATCGGCTAGCACCGACGCTCGCAACACGTTGGCGGGCAGCGAAAAGCCTCGCCTGACGCCCTCGTTGACCATGTCCTCAACGCTCAGGGTCGCATCCCAAGACACGTCCATCCCAACTTCCAGGAAGACGATGACGATGCCCGTGTCCTGGCAGATGGGGCGCTTGCCGAGGGCGCACATGCGCGAGTTGACGAGCACCTGCGTCAGCGCCGCCTTGGCTGCTGGCGACTCCTCCCGCTCCCAAGCCGCGGCCATCGCCCGGATGAAGTCCGGTGGATGGTAGTAGGAGATGTACTGCAGCGCGTCGGCGACGCTGTCGATCAGGTCGTCCTGGCGTATGACGGTCATGGCGCCGGGCCGGCTTCGGGGCGTCCCGTTGCAGTCGGGTGCATGAGTGCGCCCCGGGACCAGAAGTCGACTACTGCCGACGCAGCCTGTACTCGCGCCCCCACGTTCCCTGCACGCCGCCGGTGCCGCCGCCTGACTCGAGGTCGGTGCCATACGGCGACTTGACCTCCACCGTGTTGCGCGATGCCCAGTCGAGGCGAATCCGGCCAGCGCGCGCGGTGCGGTCGCCGGTCACCATCAGCGTGCCCCGCTGCTTGCGAACCTTGCGCGCCTCGAGCGGCTGCTCGTACTCGTACTCCAGTTCTGGCGAGATGATGAGCGTGACGACATCGCCACCGGAAACCGTCGTGTTGTATTGCCCCGGGAAGAGCGCCTTGTGTGCTGCAGTGGGCTCGATGCCCTGCGGCCCCGTCGCGCCGCAGGCGACTAGAACCAAGGCCGCGCCGGCGGCCAGCAGCGTCTTCGCGGGTCGAATGGCAAACCTGAACATGAGACCGTTCCCCCTTTGCATGTAGTGCATGTGGTCAGCGAATGGGAGCATCGTCAAGCAACGCCAGCCTGTCAACATGAAGATGCGTGGCGGGTGGGGTCTTCGGCAGGGGCTCCTAGCCCGCGTTTCTCACCAGCCCTCTACTGCGGACGACGATGCACTCGCTGTGGCTGCGCGTGCTCGCTCCAGCCGGCTCAACATAGTGCGCAGCTATGCCTGCGCGCCCTACGGGCGCGTTGGAAGTTTCGCTTG
>VXSY01000225.1 GCA_009837725.1 Gammaproteobacteria bacterium
AGCCTGGGGAGGTGTCGATCTCGGTGTCGCGGTGGTACTCGCCGGTCTCGAGGGCGGCCAGCACGGTGACAGGCTTCACCGTCGAGCCTGGCTCGAACTGGTCCGTCAGGGCATGGTTGCGAACCACGACGCTGCGAGCGCCCCAGTCGTTGGGGTTGAACGACGGTTGGTTGGCGAGGGCGAGGATGTCGCCGCTGGCCACGTCCACCATCACCACCGAACCGGAACGAGCCCTGTGCCGCTTGATCGCTTCGCCGAGTTCGCGGTGGGCATAGAACTGCAGCCGGAGGTCCAGCCCGAGAAACAGGTCGTCGCCGTCCTCGGGACTCGTGAGCAGAAGCTCCTTGACGGTATTGCCGGGAAGGTCGCGCAGCACGCGCTTTGTGCCGGGCTCGCCGGTGAGGAAGGAGTTGAAGGCCCGTTCGATGCCCTCTTGGCCCCGGTCGTCTATGTCGGTGCGTCCGACCAGATGCGCGGCCACCTCACCGGCGGGGTAGAAGCGGTGGTACTCCGGCTGAAAGTACACGCCGGCCATGCCAAGGGCGCGAACGCGACGTTCTGCATCGGGTTCCACCCGGCGGGCGATGTAGGCAAAGCGGCGCTGCCGCTCTCGGGCCGCGTTGATGCGGGCGTGCAGGCGTTCTCCGTCGAGTCCCAGAATGGCGGCCAATGCATCGGCATCGTGCCGCTCGAGCGCGGTTTCGGTCGGATCCACCCAAGCGGCGGCCATGGGGGCGCTCACCGCCAGTGGCGTGCCCTCGCGGTCGTAGATCATGCCGCGGTGCGCCGGGATTTCGAGATTGCGGATCGACCGCGCCTCGCCTTGGTCGACGAGGAACTCTCGATCCGTGACGACGAGATAGCCCGCCCGCACCACCAAGGCGCCGACGCCAAGCAGGAACGTCCACGCCACCGCGTGATGGCGCCAGCGCGGCGCCACGGCGCGGGCCGGATCGGGACGGGCGTCCCTCATCGCGCCACCGCGCCCTGAAGGGCATGTCGGCAGTTCGCTGACGCGAACTGCTGGCCTTCGTGCTCGCGCGCCCTGACGGGCGCGTTGGCAGTTTGCTGCGCAAACTGCTCGGGTTCGCTCGCAGCTACGGCTAGCAGCCCTCGCACGTTGCCGCTCGGCGGCAAAGTCCGACAACCGGCTAGCCGCACTTCGTCGGGGAAGCGCATGTCGAGCTCGGCCACGGCGATGCGTTCGACGTCTTGGTAGGACTTGATGGTGGCGCGTTCCAGGAGGAGGTACTTGTACTCCTCAAGGTGGCCGTCGCGGGTTCTGCGCACATCCTCAAGGTGAGTGAAAAGGGCGCGCATCTCGGCCGCCTTGAGCGCCACACCGATGCCGGTCAGGCATACCAGCGCATACACCAATACCGTCACACCGAGCCACATGGGGCGCCTCGGACGCGAGTTCACGCGCTCGCCTCCACGGGTGCGAGCAAGTCGGAGACGGCGCTAGGTGCGCTCCCTCGCGCTGGAGGGCGGGACGCATCCCCTTCCATGGAACACACTGCATGACACGTTGACAAACCACGGATGTGCCTCGAAGCGGAGTCGATACCAACGTGCCGGCCGGATGGCGCAGTGAGAAGCGCATCGGAGCGAGGGCCCATCGCGCTCCTCGCGCCGAAGGCGAAGCAATCAAGGACCCGAAGATGCAACCGGCCTTCTCCCCGCGAGACGGGCCTTGTCGGCAGTGCAAGCCGCCTTGTTCCCTCCTGTCCGCGCCCCGGCGTCCCCGCCCGGCGAAAACCAGAACAGTCCGCAGGGTTCTTCTCGACCCGACCAAGCTTCTCCACCACCTGCAACAGCGCACTGCGGGAACGAGGATTGGCGGCGGTTTCCGCCGCATTGGGGCGAATGCCCTTGCCGACTGCCTTCGCGAGCGGCGAGAACTCTGTCGGCACCGGCAGGCGGCGTGGCGTCGGCGGGCCTTGCTGCCAGTCGCGGAAGCGCTGCCGCACCAGGCGGTGTTCCAGGCTGTGAAAGGTGATCACCGCGAGTCGGCCGCCGGGGAGAAGCGCTTCGAGTGCTGCATCGAGCCCGCGGTCAAGCTCCGCGAGTTCGTCGTTAATGTGAATGCGTATCGCCTGGAAGACCCGGGTGGCGGCTTGGCGCAAGGCATCGCGTCCGTGTGCCGGGCTTGCCTCCATCACGACCTCGCGCAGTTCACCGGTGGTGCGAAGCGGTCGTTTCAGGGCGATGCGGCGGGCGATGCGACCGGCATGGCGTTCTTCGCCATAGCGACGCAGCACGTCGGCGATTTCGCCTTCGCTGGCGCTGCCGAGCCAATCGGCGGCGGTCATGTCGCGGCGCTGGTCCATGCGCATGTCGAGGGGGCCGTCGCGGTTGAAACTGAAGCCCCGCTCGGCGTCGTCGAGCTGCGGCGACGAGACGCCAATGTCGAGCATCACGCCGGCGGCGCCTTCGCCAGGCGGCATGTGCTCGCTGAGTTCGCTGAAGCGCGCCCGCACCGGTAGCACGCGGGGATCGGTGCGGGCGAGCGCAGAGGCGGCGCGAAATGCTGCTGCGTCGGCATCGAGGGAGATGAGCCGGGCGCTTGGGTCGAGCGCGCCCAAGAGAAGGCGCGCGTGTCCGCCGCGGCCAAACGTGCCGTCAACGTAGAGGCCGGACGGCTTCTGCACGAGTGCCCGCACGGTCTCGTCGGGCAGGACAGGCACATGCTCCATTACGCCTCGCGTTGTGCCGGGTTTGCATGGCCTGCGCGGTCAGATTCTGAGTTCACGCAGCTCTTCCTCGTCGTCGCCGCCGCTGTCCGGCCAGCCTTCCATGTTCTGCTGCCAGCCTTCGGCGCTCCAAAGTTCGAGCTTGTTGAGTTGGCCCAAGAGAACTGCCTTGCGCTCGATGCCGGAGTATTCGCGCAGCTTCGGCGGAATGAGGAGGCGCCCCTGACGGTCGATTTCGATGTCGAAGGCAAAGCCGATGAGCATTCGCTGCACCTTGCGCACACGGTTGGAGGCGTTGTGCAGCCCCTTGAGCCCCTCCTGAACCACCACCCATTCGGCTGCCGGGTACACCAGCAGACAGCGCTCGTGCCGGTCGATGGTGACCACCGCGCGGCCGCCGTTACCGTCCGCAAACGCCTGCCGATAGCGCCCGGGAACCGCCATTCGCCCGCGCTCGTCGAGGCTGACGTCGACGATCCCCCGCAATTCCTGCGAGAGGTCTTGCGAGGAGCCAAAGCCCTCGTCCGGCAAATCGCCCCCGGCCACCACAAATCACCACTTCGTAACCCAATTTTCCCACATCGCACCTAACCAGCCCGCGGCTTGGATGTCAAGCAAGTGTACGGGTTCAGGACATCTCGGACATCAGGCAGCCTGCTGCAGGGTAGCGAAG
>VXSY01000031.1 GCA_009837725.1 Gammaproteobacteria bacterium
ACAAACATCTCGTCCTACGGTGGTGTGGACGATCTCCTACACTGGCGCGTTGGAGACCAAGGGCAGCGGACGAACGAGGGCGTGATGTGGGGCGGGCGGGTGCTGACGGTCACTGATCGACCAGCACGACCTCGTTGGGAAGGTGCTTGCAGCCGGGTCCTCCGGCCGGCGAGGGCGCCGCCCGTGTGCGAAATGTCTGCGGGGAGTGTGGGACGAAATGCTGTGTGTCGGGAGCTGGCGGCCGGCGTCCTTGAGAAGGGCATCGATCTTGACCCAGGCGAAGGCTTCTTTGGTGTCAGTCACGGAACCTGCCATGGGTTGACCAGTTCGAGTTCCATGTCGACGAAGTCGATGACGTACCTCGTCACTACAGTCATGCCTCGGGAACGCGCTATCGCCGCGATTTGGCAATCGGCTGGTGCTATGCGGAGCCCGGCTGAACGACGCATGGCGGCCAGAGTCCCGTAGAAGCGTGCGGCCCCTCGGTCGAAAGGCAACACTCGCTCGCCGAATGCGCTGCGGAGCGTCCCTTCGATGTTCCGGAACAGTGCGTCGCGACGACGGCCTTGCGGCAGGATTGCGGCCCCGTAGAGGAGCTCCGCTTCGCTTACGGCTGAGAAAAAGAGGCTTTCGGGTTGCTGGCTACCGACCCAAGCCTCGACAGCCGCTTCGGGGTATGGCCGCATCAGCTCTGATGCGACGTTTGTATCCAACAGGAACACGCTCCTAGCTTGACTTCAGTCGAAAGTCGGTGGTTCGCGAGACGTGCAACGCGGAGGGATATCTAGCTCCACCCCATTCGTCGGTCCGAAGAACGAACGGAAAATGCTTGCGACGTCGCGTGTGTCCTGGCCCGTCGGTTCACCAACTGCATCGCGCAGGATCGCGCACGCTTCCTCCTCGACGGAGTGGCCATTGCTGGCGGCACGCGCCCGTAGGCGGTCTTCCACGTCGCCGTCGAGTTTTCGGATGGTGATGTTTGTCACGACATTGCGCTCAGACCTCGTGAGCCACCTAACCTAACGAGCGACTCGGCTGCGATCAAGTTCGGGTGGACGCATCTCGTGAAGTAGGGTCCAGGGCGTCCGGCCCTCCCTCTAGAGAGAGGCGGTCGCGCAAACCGAAATAGTGGCCTTGTGCGTTGGGTCGCCGAGCGCGGAGGCGGTGGCTGAAGCCGCTACCAAGACTCTTCAACGCGCCCCTTGTCCCCGCGTACTTCGCCTCCCTGCGGCCACCTTGCGGCGAGCTACCGACCGACCTCTATCCTCTCGACCAGCCCGGGCCCGACCGACGCACGATACGGCCATCCTCCGACGACAATTGTCCGCGCGTCAACGTCATCGCGGGCATGTCCGATCAGACTCGCGACGATTCGGTCCTGCATCCAGAGGGTGTCGTCGAGGTTCATCTCGGCGGCGTTACCGGCAACGATGTACGCCCGCGCGATGGCCGGCGCAACCCACAGCGTCGTGAACCAGGACGCATTTGACCCGCTGTGATAGAGCGCGACGCCCCGTGCCCACGGTCGACCAAGGACAGACCAGCCGGCGGCGTAAGAGCCCGCGGCCGGCCGAGTCAGCCTATCGAGCGCCTCGCGATCGAGGATTCCGGGCGCATTATCGGGGAACCACAGCGCGACGAACTTCGCCCAGTCCTCGATGCCAACGTGCACCGTACCGGCCGGACCGAGCGCCTCGGCATTGTCGAACTGATTCGGCGCCCACACACCCGCGCTGTCGCGTCGGTGTCCCCAGGGCTGATCCGCCTCGCCGGCCGTTCCGGGTGGGCCGAAGCCCGCGCTCGACATGCCCAGCGGCCCAAAAAGGCGCTCGCGCATGAGCCGCTCCCAACTCCGGCCCGTGACCCGTTCGGCCATGGCGCCAGCCACCATGTAACCTAGGTTGGAGTAGTTGTAGGTCCCCCGCTGGTGCGCCGGCGCCTCCGCGAGGTCGTCCAGGAGAATGGCGTAGCGGCGCTCGACAATGCCTTTGTCGAGATGCGCCCACCAGTCGCTCGCATTTCGCTTGACGCCGCTCGCCATGCTCACGAACTCCCACAACGTGGCAACGGCCAGGTCCTCGTGAATCTCCCCGCGCAGTTCCGGATATACGTCCCCTAGCGTCGTTTCCCAGCCGTCCTCGAAACTCCCGTCAGCGACCAGCGTCGCCAGCATCACCGACGTCATGGCCTTGGTGTTAGATCCGATGTGTACGCGGTCCGTCACCAGTATCGGATCTGGGCTGCCTGCGCGCCGAACGCCGTCCGCGGCAATTGCGCGAATGCCGTCCGCATCGACGATCGCGGCGATCAGGCCCGGGGAATCGCCCTTCTCAATGGGCTCCGTGAGATAGCGGCCGATGGACCGGTCCACGCCCGGTAGCGCCACCTCGCACGCGCACGGGTCCGCGGAGTCCCAGGCCAGCACGCGGTAAGCGCCGACCTCGTGCCCGCCAACTTCCACGTAGTACGTGCCGGTGTCCAGCCGCACCTCGATCAGGAAACTGCCCTCGCCGTCGTCGCTCGCGAGTTCGTTCAGCGCCCCGTCCAGCACGCGCCCATACGTATCTGTCGGCCCGGCCGTGCGAACCGTCACCTCCGAGGCGTCGCGCCGCACGTCCAGGCGAAAAACATCGACATCCGCCGTCGAGGGCCAGATTCTTCCGGACATCGCCAGCAGGGCGTTCGGCGAAACCTCTGCAAGGTCGGCCTCGTCGTACAGCGTCAGGAGCGTCGCGGTCGCAGCCGTGTCCCCATGGTCCGGCGCGTCGCCGAGCCTTGCGAAAACCGAATAGTCGCCAGCAGACCCGGATACTTCCACATAGTAGATGCCAGGCTCGAGATCGACGACGATGCGGAAGTTGTCGCCCGCGCCGGAGTTCTCGTCGGACTGAATCCTGGTGCCGGACCCGTCGAGCAGTTCGCCTCGCGTGTCCGTTTGGCCGCTTGCGCGTATCTCCACCGACGCACTACCGACCAGGTCGATTCGAAACATGTCCACGTCCGCGGAGCTACTGATGGACCCGGTAACTGGCGCGCCGCCGACCGCGAGCAAGGTTGCCGTCTCCGGCGTGTCCCCATGGTCGTCGCCCGCACTCCCGAGCCCGGCAAGCGCTAGCGAGGCTGCGACCGTCAGGCCGAACCTTGGCCATCCCGGTACTCTCATCGAGCTGCCATACTGCCCTTGTTCGACTGCACTCTCGAACTGACCCTTTCGGTGCGCCGGCGAGCAGCGTGCGTGTCCTGGCTCTTCGGTTCACCAACTGCATCGCGCAGGATCGCGCACGCTTCCTCCTCGACGGAACGGCCATTGCTGGCGGCACGCGCCCGCAGGCGGTCTTCCACGTCGTCGGGCTTTCGGATGGTCATAGTCGCCAATGCATTGCGCCCGGTCCACGTGAGCCACCTAACCTAACGAGCGACTCGAACGCGATCAAGTCTGGGGGGCGTCTCGTGAGGAAGAGCACAGGGCGTCCGGCCCTCCCTCTAGCGGCGGTCGCGCAAAACGAACAGTGGCCTTGTGCCGCGTTGGCGATTATGGTTGCGCGCCACGGCGCTCGGCACTGGGCGCGGGAATCCCCTTTCTTGAGGTCGACTGCCTTGTCTCGTTCGACAGTGTGCTTCCTTTCCGCGTTGCTTGCGCTTGGGGCCGTAGGGGACCCCGAGCACGAGCATGGTGTTGGGCCGCCGAGCGGGGAAGCTGTGCGGTTGGTGGTGGCGCCCGTGTTGGATGGCGATGTGCTTGGCGATGCGGCTTGGCGGGGGATGGTTCCGGTCACCGGGTTCATCCAGGTGCAGCCGCTGGCGGATCAGCCGGCGTCGCAGCGCACCGAGGTGTACATCGGCTTCACGGAGGAGGCGCTCTACCTTGGTGTCGTCTGCCACGACGACGAGCCGGATGCGCTGGTGGTACCCACCACGCGGCGGGATGCATGGCTTTGGGGATCGGACAGCTTCGAGGTGGTGTTCGACACCTTTCGCGACTATCAGAACGGCTTTGCCTTCGCCACCAATCCGGGCGGGGTGCAGGTGGATACGCAGCTCACCCACGGCGGCTTCAACGCCAACAACAACTGGGACACGGCGTGGACGGTGCATGCGGTGACCGGCGATTTCGGCTGGAGCGCGGAGTTCGAGATTCCCTTCCGTTCGCTGCGCTATCCGTCGGAAGAGGTGCAGACGTGGGGCATCAACTTCCAGCGCAACATCGGCCGCAACAACGAAATCGCGCACTGGGCGCCGATCCCGCGCCAGTACAGCCTCTATCGACTGATGCTGGCAGGTTCGGTGAGCGGCGTCCGCCCGCCGCCGCAGCGCAATTTCAAGGTCATGCCGTACGCGCGCGGCAAACTGGCGCAGGGCAACGGCGACGGCACCGAGCGCGATGGCGATGCAGGGCTCGACGTGAAGTACTCCCTCACTCCCAGCCTCACACTCGACCTCACCTACAACACGGATTTCGCCCAGGTGGAGGCAGACCAGCAGCAGGTGAACCTCAACCGTTTCAGCCTCTTCTTTCCCGAGAAGCGCCCGTTCTTCCTCGAAAACGCCGGCAGGTTCACTGTCGGCGGAGGCACCGTGAACCTGTTTCACAGCCGTCGCATCGGCATTGGCGAGGGCGGGCGCCAGTTGCCCATCGACGGTGGGGCGAGAGTTTCCGGCAAGCTGGGGCGAGCCACCAATGTGGGCCTTCTGCACATGCGGGTCGGAGAGGCGGAGGGCATGGAGTCGGCGGAGTCCACGGGCTTCTCCGTGCTGCGGGTGAGCCGGGAACTGCCAAGCCGCTCCGCCGTCGGCATGTTCTTCGCCAATCGAGACGGCGCCGGCAGCGACAACCAGACCTTCGCCTTGGACGGCTGGATGGGGCTCGGCGAAGTCGCGTCGGTGGTGGCCTGGGCCGCGAAGACGCGCACTCCCGGCATCGACGAGGACGACCACGCCTATCGGCTGACGGGCTACTTCGACTCCGAGGACTGGTCCTTCAACGGCAGCTTCACCGAGATCGGCGAAGGCTTCAATCCGGAGGTGGGGTGGCTGGCGCGGCAGGGCGTGCGCAGCGTCAATCTCTTTGGCCAATGGACCTATCGGCCCGACGACTTTATGGGCCTGCTCGACATCAAGCCGCACGTCACTTATTTCGGCCACTGGGATTTCGACGGCTTCTACGAAAGCGGCTTCCTGCACATCGACAACTCGTACAACTGGAAGAACGGCGCCTGGGCCTACACGGGGTTCAATGTCCTGCACGAAGGCGTCAAGCAAGCCTTCCCCTTGGGCAACGACGCGACCGTGCCGGCGGGGGATTACGACACCGCGGAACTCATCGTCGGCGGCGCCACCGACAACCGCAGCGCTTTCAGCGCCGGACTCAACCTCGTGGCCGGAGGCTTCTTCCACGGCGAGCGGCTGGGCCTGTCGCCTTTCCTCGGCTATCGGCTGGGCGAGACCTTCTCCACGGGCCTCGCCATGAACCGCAACCGCATCGACCTGCCGGAGGTGGAGGCATTCACCGTGGACCTCCTGTCACTGCGACTGTCGTACTCCTTCACGCCCCGCATCTCGGCGCAGCTCTACATCCAGCACAACGACCAAACCGACCTCCTCGCCACCAACTTCCGCTTCTCCTGGCTGCAATCGGCAAATGCGGGGCTCTACGTCGTCTACAACGAGGCCGACGAACGCACGTGCGAACGCCGTCGGGAACTCATCCTCAAGTACAGCCACATCGTGGACGTGTTGTAGGCCCTGGCCTTCAAGAACTTCCAACGCTTCAAGGACGACGCACAGCCAAAACACTGCGAACCTGCTTTCATTCGGCGTTCGAGGAGCCGGAGGCGCCGGCGGACGCGGCGGTTCGGCAGAGCTGCGAATACCGGGTCGGTGTCTTCTTCCTCAAGTAAGCGGGCAGGTCGCGCGGGGGGAACGGCTGTTTGAGCCGCCGTGTCGCTCGTCGGCTCAGCCTGGCTTGGCCGGCTCGCTATGCCGTCGCCCGAGTTCGGCCTGGTCCGTCTGGACCTTTTCCCAGGCCTTGCGGCTGTATTCGTGGTAACCGAACGCGCTCGGCGGCATCAGCATGCCGCGCTGCCGTTCGCTCAACTTCCCGTAGCCGTCGGCGTTGTAGTAGCAAGGGCTCCATGCCACCGCGTGCGGGCAGTACTTGTAGAAGATGGTCCGTCGCTCGCCGTCGCCTTCCCACGGCACTGTGCCGTGGGCGCAGGCTTCCGTGAAGATGATCGCGTCCCCGGCCTCGGCTTCGACGCGATGGACGCATTCGGGGAGATCGTCCTGGGTTTCGCTGATCTTCCAGTCGGCGGGCAGTTGGAAGTTCACCTTGTGGCTGCCGGGTACGCACGCGAACCCGCCAGCGCCCGGCGGCACGGTGTCGAGCTCGAAACCCACCGCCACCAGGCCGTTGTAGAACTTGCCGTTGCTGTAGCGGTAGTAGCACTGGCCGCCGTCCGTGGGGCCGACCAAGTCCGTCGCGCCACCTGCGCCCTGGCCGCCGCCATGCAGGAAGAGCTTCGCGGCATGGGCGGCGTTGTCGATCTTGATGTAGTCGTGGTCCAGCCGGTAGTTCGTCCCGATCAGCGTCTGCAGGTAGGGGGCGATGGCGGGCAGATCGATCAGGTCGACGTAGGTGCCGCCCCACTCGATCAACGACTTGGCGGAGAACGCGGCGCTTTCACCACCCGGATACCGGGGGCGGTCCGATCCGGAGAGCCGTTGCCCCTCCGTGCGATGCTTCTCCAGCCGCTCGGACAGGTCGGCGATCTGCGTGGGCGTCAAAGCGTTCTTGACTACGAGATAGCCGCGCAGGTCGAAGAGGTATTTCTCCACCTCCGTCATGCCTTCGCCGTCCTCGGGTGGTTCGTTGATTCCTGGTCTGTCCATGTCGGCTGTCTTCTGCTACTGCCCGGATAGTGGCGGAATCGCCCGCGGCGATCAAATCGCGTGGCCAAGCAAACTAGACTTGGCTGAGCAACATCGCGACGGGATCGAACGCATCGAAGAATTCGAGACGGGACGGGACAAGCCCGTCCCCTACGAGGAACGTGTCCTGCACGCACCGGTGGATTCGGCACGGGCCCGTAGGGGCGACCCTTGTGGTTGCCGCGCCCGGGGTGCGCTTGGTTCGCGATAATTGTACTTATCGAGCGGAAAAAAGGGCCGTTGGCCGCCTACCGTGCGCCTCCTACGTCAGCGAACTGCCATCCAACCGGCAGCGCCAGCCCGACGGACAGGCCCTCCCCGAGCGTCGCCTCGAAGCTCGCGTCCGGAAGATCGAACACCCCGCCCGGCGGGCTCGGGCCAAGCAGCCGGCCGGCGCGATTTCCGGGCCCGCAGGCGACTACCTTGGGCATTCGTCCTTTCAAGCCTGCCTCCGCGAGGAAACCCGTGAACGCTCTGCGGCAGCGGGCTTGGAGTTCCCGAGTGTCGCCACCACCCTCGACATACAGGCGGGCGCTCACCAGCGGTTGCCGCCGATCTCACCTGAGGCAAAGCTGTCCGAGACGGTAGTCCTTGAGGCAGGCTTCGTTTGCCCATTGGGCTTCTCGCACACGACGATGCTTTCAGGGACTCAGACTGACACAGCAACCCCGGTGGCAAAGGCGTTTGACGGCAAGCGGGCAAGTTGCAATCCTTGCCGTTCTTGCCCTTTGGGCACTTGGTCTGTCGCCTCACGCCCATGTGGCTCGCCATTCTCACGCTGATCATCGGCTTCATCGCCCTCGTTTGGGGGGCGGATCGGTTCGTGTCCGGTGCTGCGGCGACGGCGCGGAACCTCGGCGTGTCGAAGATCGTCATCGGCGTCACCGCCGTTTCGGTGGGCACCTCGGCGCCGGAAATCCTGGTGGCGCTCGACGCCTCGCTCAGGGGGACGCCGCAACTCGCCATCGGCAATGCCATTGGCTCGAACACCTGCAACATCGGCATCGTGCTCGGCATCACCGCCATGATGCGCCCGCTGCCGTTTGCCGGCACGGTGCTCAAGGGCGAGGTGCCGTGGATGATCGGCGCGACTCTTCTTGCGCTCATCGTGCTTTTGAACGGGCACCTCGGCCAAGGGGATGGCCTCTTGCTGCTCGCAGGCCTCGGGTTCGTCATGTATCGGCTGGCGTCGCGCGGTCGCGCCGGAGGCGAACTGCCTGAAGGCATCGAGGAGGAACTTGCCGAACTGCCGGAGATGGGTGCGCTGCGCAGCGTTTTCTGGCTGGTGGTGGGGCTGGTGGTGCTGCTCATCGCGGCCGACAAGATCGTCGAGGCGGCGGTCGAGGTGGCGGAACTGCTGCACGTGGATGAGTTCACCATCGGCCTGACCATCGTGGCGGTGGGCACGAGCCTGCCGGAACTGGCCGCGACCTTGGCCGCAGCCATCAAGGGGCAGCCGGACATCGCCATCGGCAACATCGTCGGCTCCAACATCATCAACATCCTTGCCGTGATGGCGGTGCCAGCACTGGTGGCGCCCTCCGACATCGCCCCCATCGCCCTCTGGCGCGACTTCGGGATGATGCTGGCGATGTCCACGCTACTGGTGCTATTTGCCTATGGCCCCGGCTCCCGCAAGCTGATCACGCGCTTTGAGGGCGCGGTGCTGGTGTGTGCGTGGGTGGGTTACACGAGCCTTTTGTACCTGCAGCGCCATGCCTGAGGGCGCTGTGGACCCTGGAGGCGAGCGGAAAGCCACGGGGCCGACCGTGGCGATGCGAGCCCGTGCCGTTCGTCTGCTCATTCTTGATGTGGACGGCGTGCTCACCGACGGGCGCCTGTATTACGGCCCGGACGGCGCCGAGTACAAGGCCTTCCACGCCCAAGACGGCAGCGCCATGAAGATGCTCATGCAGGCCGGCGTGCCCATTGCCATCATCACCGGGCGGCGCTCGGAGGCGGTGACCCGGCGGGCGCAGGAACTGGGTGTGCGTTGGCTCTACGACGGCGTGGCGGACAAGACCCAGGCGCTCGCGCGGCTGGTCGCCGACAGCGGCATAGAGGCGCTGCACATGGCGCATGTGGGAGATGACATCGCGGATCTCGCGCTGTTCGACCGCGTTGGGCTGTCGTTCAGCGTGCCGGACGGTCATCCATTGGTGACTGCGGCAGCGCATTGCGTCACGGACCGTGCCGGCGGCGCGGGCGCGGTGCAGGAGGTGTGCAACCTCATTCTCCACGCCCAGGGCAAGTGGAAGGCGGCGCTCGAGGCGAGCCTCTAGCCCGCATTTCTCACCAGCCCTCGTAGCGAGGGCGACGAGGCGCCGCTGTGGCTGAGGGCGCACGCGTGCCAGGAGGCACGGCGGAAGACGGCGAAGGCTCCGCCTTGAAGTTTCGCGCCAGCGAAACTTCCAACGCGCCCGTAGGGCGCGCAGGCATAGCTGTACACTATGTCGAGCCGGCTGGAGCGAACCTGTCCGAAGGACAGGCGAGCACATGCACAGCCACAGCGAGTGCATCGTCGTCCGCAGTAGAGGGCTGGTGAGAAATGGGGGCTAGCATGCAGGCGCCGACGCCACTGAAAAGACTGGCGTGGCTTGCCTCGCTTGGGCTCCTGTTTGTGGCGGTGGCTGCCTGGCTCGTCGCCGATGATCCCTTGGCACCGGCGCCACCGGCGCCGAGTTTCACGCAAGAACCGGACGTGCTGCTTGAGGATGCGGACATCCTGCAGTTTGGCGAGGACGGTGCCTTGCGCTATTCGGTGCGCTCCAACAAGGCCCAGTGGTTCCGCCAAAGCGGCGATATGGCGCTCACCGCGCCAGAGCTCGCCGTGCCGGACGAGCAAGGCGTGCCGTGGCGCGTGGTGGCAGCAAGGGGCGACGTGCAGGGCGGCGAGGGTGGAACGTCGGTGCAGGTGGATCTCGCTGGAAAGGTGGTGCTGCGCCGCGACGAAGGCGACGCCTTCGTTCAGGTGGCGACCGAGGCACTCAAGCTGCATCCCGGCGCGCGCCGCGCCGCCACCGAACAGCCCGTGTCCATCACCACCGAACGCAGCCGCATCGAGGCCGGCGGTCTGGACGCGGACTTAGCTCGCGGAGCACTGCGTCTGAATGGGGGCGTCGATGCGGTGGATGTCGGCGCGCCACGGCCCGCGCGTTCCACCAAACCGCGCGAGGGGCGGCAGGGCTGATGCGGACGCTTGCCCTTTTGGCCGCGCTCCTGCCGGGTATTGCCGTCGCCTTGCCAGACGATGCCGAGCAGCCCATTGAGGTGCATGCCGAGGAGGGCGTTGCCAACACCGACGGCGTGGCGGTGCTCAAGGGCTCGGTCCGGCTCGAACAAGGGTCGCTGTTGGTGCTGGCCGACCGCATGACCATCGAGCGCGATGCCGACAACCGCGTCCGGGTGATCGTCGGCGAGGGCAGCCCGGCGACCTTTCAGCAGCGCCTGGAGGCGGACGAGTCGCCGGTGACGGCGCGGGCCAACAGCATCGTGTACCGCCCCGCCGACGAGTGGGTCGAGTTCTCAGGCGATGTGTTTCTGTTCCAGGACGACGACGAGTTCCACGGCGAGCGCATCCGCTGGGACATCCGCGAGGGGCGCATCGACGCTTCCGCGCCCGAGTCGGGTGAAGTGAGGTTGATCCTGCACCCGGCCAAAGAGCCGTCGGCGGGTGGCGCCGAGCCTGCCGCCGACGCAGACCGAACCGCTCGCAACCCCAACGGCGGCGGCGCTTAGGTCCATGGAAGGACGGTGAGCTCGCCGGTCGTCCTGCGGGCCGAAGGGCTGCGCAAGCATTTTCGGCGCAAAGCCGCCGTGGACGGAATCGACCTGCGCGTCGCCGGCGGCGAGATCGTGGGCCTGCTCGGGCCCAACGGCGCCGGCAAGACCACCACGTTCTACATGATCCTGGGCCTCACGCGGCTTGATGCCGGCACCATCCACCTCGGCGAGCGCAACCTGACCGGCGCCCCCATGCATGTGCGGGCGCGGGCTGGCATCGGCTATCTGCCACAGGAGGCGAGCGTTTTTCGTCGCCTAACCGTGGAGGGGAACCTGCGCGCCATCGCTGAACTCCGGCGCGACCTGGACCGCGGCGAAAGGCGACGACTGATCGAGCGGCTGATCGAGGAGTTCGGGCTCGAAGACGCGCGCAAGACCCTCGGCGAGCGACTCTCCGGCGGCGAGCGGCGGCGGCTGGAGATTGCCCGTGCACTCGCCAGCGAACCTGCCTTCATGCTGCTCGACGAACCGTTCGCCGGAGTCGATCCCATATCGGTGGATGCCATCAAGCAGGAAATCCGGGGCCTCGCCGAGCGTGGCATCGGCGTTCTCATCACCGATCACAACGTGCGCGAAACCCTCGACATCTGTGACCGCGCCTACATCGTGGCCGAAGGGCACATCATTGCGGAAGGCGATTCGCGGGCCATACTATCGAGTGAAACCGTCAGGCGCGTTTACCTCGGTGACGAGTTCAAGCTTTGACAGGAGCCGTTCGGCGGCGAGTCTTTGGAGTGCGCGGTGAGGCAGACGCTGACGCTGCGCATGGGTCAGCAACTGACCATGACGCCGGCGCTGCAGCAGGCCATTCGCTTGGTGGGGCTGTCGTCGCTCGAGCTCAGCACGGAGATCCGCACCGCCATCGAATCCAATCCGATGCTGGAGTACGACGACGAGACGGGCACCGGCGACCTCCTGGACGGCACCGAGGACTCCGAAGCAGTCAGCGACGACGATTGGGACGACACCGACTACGAAGATGCCTCCTTCGACGACAGCGCCCTCGACGGCGCTTCGTTCGAAGACGTGGCGGCGGCATCGGACGACGACCCGCGGGCGCCCGGCACCGACGAAGCGGGTTCCGACGCTCTTGCTGAAACCGAGGGCACCGAGCTCGATCAAGCAGGCGAACGACCAGCCGCCGAGGAAGCCATCGAGGCCAGCGATTGGAGCGCAGACGAGACCCGTTTCGAGCGCGACGCTCCCGCCGCGCCGGATTCCCGCACCCAAGGCCCCCGCGGCGAAGGCGACACTCCCATCGAGGAACGCAGCGCACCGGCCGAGACGTTGCACGACTACCTCGCCTGGCAGCTCAACCTGACTCGCCTCTCCGAGGCCGACCAGCGCATCGGCGTCGCCATCATCGACGCCTTGAACGACGACGGCATGCTCACGGAGCCGCTGCAAGACATCGCCGGCAGCGCTGGCTGCAACGCGACGTTGGCCGATGCCGAGCGCGTGCTGAAGGAGGTGCAGCGGTTCGATCCGCCTGGCGTGGCGGCACGAGACCTGGCCGAATGCCTCGCCCTGCAATTGCAGCAGTTGCCGGTCGAGACACCGTGGCGCAGCGAGGCGCTCGACATCGTCCAAGAGCACTTCGATGTACTCGCCGCACAGGACCTGCGTGGGCTCGCGCGCCGCACCCGACTCGAGGGCAACGACCTCGCCGCTGCCATCGCCTTGGTGCGTTCGCTGAACCCGAGGCCGGGCGCGGCATTGGGCGACTCGGAGGCCGACTACGTGGAGCCCGATGTGGTGGTGCGCAAGGCACGCAACACGTGGATCGTCGAGCTCAACGACCAAGCGGTGCCAAGGGTGCGACTGAACGAACACTACGCCAGCCTCGTGCGCCGCTCCGACACGAGCCGCGACAACCAGTTCCTGAAGAGCAACCTGCAGGAGGCCCGCTTCTTCCTCAAGAGCATCGAGAATCGCAATGACACGCTGCTACGCGTTGCCGCGAACATCGTCGAGTGTCAGGCGGAATTCCTCGAACGTGGCGAGGAGGCGATGCGACCCCTGGTGCTTGCGGACGTGGCGGAGGCGGTGGGACTGCACGAGTCCACCGTCTCGCGTGCCACCGCGCGCAAGTACATGCGCACGCCTCGGGGCGTGTTCGAGCTCAAGTACTTCTTCTCCAGCCACGTCGGCACTGCCGACGGCGGCGAGATTTCCAGCACCGCCATCCGCGCCCTGATCCGCAAGCTCACCGAGCGGGAGAATCCGTGCCAGCCGCTGTCCGACAGCCGCATCGCCGCGATCCTGGGCGAACGCGACATCAAGGTGGCTCGGCGCACGGTGGCGAAGTATCGCGAGTCGCTCGCCATCCCGTCCTCGAACGAGCGCAAGCGCATGGCGTGGGCAGATGCGGGGCCGCGCGGATGAAACCGAATCGGGGGGCACCGGATCGGCGCCCATTCCGGTTTCGCAGGAAGGAAATTGCACAACACGCGCACAGCGAATGCGAAGCGCCGGGGCAGCAACGGGCGCTATGATCGGGGCAACGGAATCACATCAGGTCAAGGCGGTGTCTCGAGACGTTCAAGACCCGCCGATGGCGCGACAACAAGGCCGTCTCGGAGCAGCACCTCCGAGCAAAATCTGGGAGAGCAAGCCATGCAGTTGAATATCACCGGACGCCACATCGACATCACCGACGCCCTTCGCGGCTACGTCACCAGCAAGGTAGCCCGCATCGAACGCCACTATGACCACATCACCAACGTCCACGTTGTCCTGGCCGTGGACAAGCCGCACCGCATCGCCGAAGCGACGGTTCACGCCGGCGGCAACGAAATCTACGCCGACGCCCAGTCGAACGACATGTACGCCGCCATCGACGCCCTCTCGGACAAGCTCGATCGTCAGGTCATCAAGCACAAGGAAAAGCTCGCCAACCATCGGTAGCGGGTCGGCAAAGGCACGGCCCTCGGAAGGAGGGGCGTCCTCCGCATCTTTGTTCGGGTGCCGCCTGAGGGCGCATAGAATGGCGCGCTTTGCTGCCGCGGCTAAGGCGCCGGAGCGCAACATTGGACATCACACAACTGCTGCAACCGGGCAGCGCCCGTGCCCGGGTGGAGGCGCGCTCGCACAAGGCGGTGCTGAATTTCGCCAGCAAGGTCATTGCCGAGGCGTGCCCTGAGGTTGCCGAGCGGAGTCTGCTGCAGGGGCTCCTGACCCGTGAGCGGCTCGGTTCCACAGGCCTCGGCGAGGGCGTGGCGATTCCGCACTGCCGCCATCCGGACTGCCCGGCACCGGTGGGTGCCCTCATCACGCTGGCCGAGGGCATCGACTTCGGCGCCGTGGACGGCGAGCCCGTGGATGTGCTGTTTTGCCTGGTGGTGCCGGAGCAGCAGAACCGCACTCATCTCGACGTGCTGGCGATGCTGACGAGGATCTTCAGCGAGGCCGACAATCTCGCGAACCTCCGGCAAGCGGCCACGGACGCGGAACTCTTCGATACGATCTGCTGGCAGATGGACGAGGTGCAACAGTGGTAGTGCGCTTCGCGCACATTGGGAGTTTTCGCTGGCGCGAAAACTCCTGCGCGGGGGAAGAACTTGGGATGCCACGGCTTGGTGGCTTGAGCGGAACGTGAAGCTCGTGATCGTCAGCGGTCGCTCCGGCTCCGGCAAGAGCACGGCGCTCAATGCGCTCGAGGACGGCGGCTTCAACTGCATCGACAACTTGCCGGCGCGGCTGTTGCCTTCCTTGTGCCGGCCGACGGCGGATGCTGCCGGACGCAATCGCCAAGGCATCGCCGTTTCCATCGACGCGCGCAACGACCCGACGGACCTCGCCGGCTTTCCGAACTTGCTCGCCGAGGCACGCAGCTCGGTGGCGGACAGCCTGGTGGTCTATCTCGACGCCCGCTCACCCACCCTGGTGCGCCGCTTCAGCGAGACGCGCCGCCGTCACCCTTTGACGGACGGGACGACGGACTTGCGCGCCGCCATCGACATGGAGCGGGATCTGCTCGCCGACATCGCCGCGCTGGCAGACCTCACCATCGACACCACCAACCTCGCTCGGGAACGCCTGGTAGACCTGGTGCGGCATCGCATCGTCGAGCGCAGCAGCGCCGGTGGCATGTCGCTTTTGTTTCGCTCCTTCGCCTACAAGTCCGGCGTGCCGGTGGACGCCGACTTCGTGTTCGACGTGCGCTGCTTGCCCAACCCCCACTGGATCGAGGAGCTCAAGCCCCTCACCGGCCGCGACCGGGCCGTGCGGGAATACCTCGCACGGCAACCGAACGTGGACGAGCTGTTCGAGCACATCCGCGCCTTCCTGAGCGACTGGCTGCCTCGCTTCGAGGACACGCATCGCGCCTACATGACCGTGGCCATCGGCTGCACCGGAGGTCGGCACCGCTCGGTGTACATGGCCGAACGCCTGGCCGAGCATTTCGATGCCGCCCGCACCGCCGACGTGCTCATCCGCCACCGAGACCTCCGACCGTGAAGACCGAGACGGTGGAGATCATCAACAAGCTCGGGCTGCACGCCCGGGCGTCGTCGCGGCTCGTCAACCTGACGAAAACCTTCGGCGCCGACATTCGCCTCGCCGCCGAAGGCCAGGCCCCCATCGATGCCAAGAGCATCATGGCCGTGATGACGCTGGCCGCAGCGCAAGGCACCCACCTCACCCTCACCTGCGAAGGCCGCGACGAAGTCGCCGCCTTCGAAGCCGTCCGCCACCTCATCGCCGACAGGTTCGGCGAACCGGAGTGAACCCCTCGGCGTGTTCCGCAGTGGATGACGAGTGACGGTCAGGGGAACAGGGTGGCCAACGTGTTGTGGAACAGATTCCGTAAGGCGTTGATTTCAAAACCTAGGAGCCAGCGCAGTTTTCTACGGCGAACCTCCTAGCTAGCGCCTCGAAGTCGAGTCCACACCAACGTGCCGGCCGGATGGCGCGGTCCCACACGTTGCTCGGAGCGAAGGCCCCATCACGCTCCTCCCGCCGAAGGCGAAGCAAACAAGGTCCCGAAGGTGCAACCAGCCCTCACCCCGCGAGACGGGCCTGTCGGCGTTCGGGACGTGGCCCTGTTCCCCTGCGTCCGCGGCCCAGCGACCCCGCTGGAGTGGGAACTCCGGAGGCCGCCGTCCGAAGGCTAGCCCTTCCGGATCTCCTCCAGTTCCGCATCCTTCGCCGCCCATCGGTGCTCGATCCAAGCCGAGACTGCATCCCGTTCGTTCTCCGGTGGCTGCAGCGTCCGTGCCACGAACCGAACGCGCCGGCAACGCCCGCAGAGGAAATCCCAGAACCCCGGCACTCCGCCCTCGTAAACGATGGTCACATCCACCGCCTGCGGCCGCTTGTCGGCAAGCCCGTCCAAGGCGTAGCCGAAGCCTCCGCTGCGAGGATTGAGCAAGTGCCGATAGCGCGACTCCTGCGCCGCGTGCTTGGCCGCCGTGAAACGCGTCCCCTCCAGGAAGGCGAGCACACTCGTGGGCCGCTCCCGAAAGCCCGCACAGGCGCGAACTACAGCTTCCCGATCTTGCCCCCTGAGAGCCGGATTCGCCTCCAACGCCGCCCGCGAATGGCGGCGCACGTACGGAAAGCCGAGCAGCCACATGGCCACTCCCACCAGGGGCGCCCAAATCAGCTCCCGCTTGGTGAAGAACCTGAGCGGCGGAATGCGGCCGAGCAGCGTGTTCTGCAAGACGATGATGTCCGTCCAACTCTGATGGTTGGCGAACACGAGATACCAGCCATCGCGCGTGAACGTCTCCCCGTGCCACTCGGCCTCAATGCGCGTGACTCCAAGCACCCGCACCATCGCCCGATTGCACGCCACCCAGCCATCGATGATCCGTACCATCGGCCCGTTGATCCAGACCTTGGCCGGAACTGGCAGAAGGGCCCGCACAAGGCCCATCAGATACAGCGGCGTACACCAAACCACCGTATGCACCGCGATGAACCCGAACGCCAGAATTCCCCGGACATGCCCCATGTGGCACCGCATCCGTTGCTGCCGGATCAGGCCATACTACCGCCGACCCAGTTCTAAAAGGACCCGCGAATCCATGGCCACGAGGCTGGACGTCAGGTATGGCTAGCGGTCGCGTGCTCATTGCCGGCGGCGGCATCGGCGGGCTGACGGCAGCGCTCTGCCTCGCCGAGGCTGGGTTCGAGGTGGCGGTGTTCGAGCGATCCGCCGACTTTGGCGAGATCGGAGCGGGCATTCAATTGAGCCCCAACTGCACACGAGTCCTGCACCATCTGGGCCTTGCGCCGGCGTTGGCGGCTCGCGCCTTCCTGCCCGAGGGCGGCGAGTTCCGGGCCTGGAAGTCGGGCAAGGTGATCGGTTCATCGCCGCTTGGCCAAACCGTGCGGGACGAATACGGCTTCCCCTACTATCACATCCACCGCGGCGACCTGCTTCGAGCACTGGTGGAAGCGGCAGAACGCTCCTCCGCCATCGAACTACACACGGCCTCCGAGGTGACGGGATTCGACCAGGGCGGCAAGGTGCGCGCCTACGTTGACGGCGCCGTGCACGAAGGGGATGCGCTGGTCGGCGCCGACGGCATCCATTCGGCTGTACGCACGGGGCTTTTCGGTGCCGACGCGCCTCGGTTCACGGGCAACGTGGCCTGGCGCGCCCTGGTGCCGGCGGAGCGGCTGCCGACGGGCCTCGTGCGCCCCATGGCCACCGCGTGGTGGGGCCCGCACAAGCATTTCGTCCACTACTACCTGCGTTCGGGCACGGTGGTGAACTGCGTTTGCGTGGTCGAGAAGACCGGCTGGGAGGTGGAGTCCTGGACCGAGCCGGGCGAGTTCGAGGAACTCAAGCGCGATTTCGCCGGCTGGCACGACGACATTCAAGCATTGATCGACAACATGGACCCAAACTCCCTCTACAAATGGGCGCTGCACGACCGCGCGCCCATGCCCCGTTGGGGCGAGGGTGCGGTCACCTTGCTGGGCGATGCTTGCCACCCCACCTTGCCCTTCATGGCCCAAGGCGCTGCCATGGCCATTGAGGACGCCGCCGTTCTTGCCGGCTGCCTGGCCGCCGACGAATCCGTGCCCGCCGCGCTGAAGCGCTACGAAGATCTGCGCCGCCAGCGTACGGCAGGAGTGCAGAACGGTTCACGGCGCAACGCCAAGATCTTCCACCTCACCGGCATCAAGGCTTGGCTGCGCAACCGGGCAGCTAGCCAGGCGGGCGGACGAACGGCAGAGAGACTCTTCCGCTACGATGCCTTGCAAGCGGCACAGACGGGCTGAGCGACTGCGGCGAGCAGCCCTCTTTGCCCCGAAGGATTCGAGATGGAGACGGCAGTGAACAAAGTCGACGGCCTGCATCACTTGGCGATCTGCACCGGCAACATGAAGGCGCAGATCGAGTTCTTCACCGACAAGCTCGGCATGGAACTGGTGGCTCTCTACTGGATGCATGGCGTGGCCAATACGTGCCATGGCTTCCTGCGCCTGAACGACGAGGCTTCCATCGCCTTCGTCAGCAATCCGGACATCGGCGAGATTCCGGTGGAGCTCGGCAAGACGCACGCCGGCAATCCGGCCGCCAACTCCGCGCCAGGCACCATGCAGCATGTGGCCCTGCGCGTGAAGAACCACGACGAGATCCTCGCCATGCGCGATCGCCTCCGCGCCAAAGGCGTTCCGGTCATGGGTCCCATCGACCACGGCTTTTGTGCCTCCATCTACTTCGCGGGGCCGGAAAACCTCTCCCTAGAGCTCTCCTATTCGACAGAGCCCATCGATCAGGAAGCCTGGATCGACCCCGAAGTGGTCGAGCTAACGGGCATCTCGGCCGAGGAACTCGCCCGCTACAAGCGCCCAGCTCCGCACAAGGACGAGGGCGGAGAGGTGGCGCAGCCGGACCTCGATGGCCCCGGCCCCCACATGACCAACTACCCAGAGGGCGCATACCAGGCGGTCATGAAGGCCCCCGACGAAGCGCTCTGGAACAGCGTCGACAACCAGCCGCCAGTCGAAGTCAAGACTGCCGCCGGTTAGGGCGACTGGACGGCATTGGTTCTCGCCGGCCGGATGCCGGATTTCGGAGGGAACCTCGGCTATTGAGCCGACAGCGCCGCTGGCAGCGGAACTTTCAGGATCCAGCGCACGGCATCACCGCCATTCTCCGCTCGTCCCGAGCGAACTTTCCGCCCGTCGACTCTCGTTCCTTGCCCGCTGTGTAGCGGGTACCGAATCAGGACTGTCCGGTGGCGGATTCGATCCTTTGGAAACGATGTGCGAGGTCGAACGTCTCGAACCAATGAGCTAGGTAGGCGCGGTCGAGCGCTGGTTTGGCGGCGAGGATCGACTCGATGTCCGCGATGTCTCGATAGCGGTTGGCAACCAGCTTGAGGATGATGACATCCTCGACCGCCATGACTTTGACGGGCAGCCCGTTCACTTCGACGCGGTGAGCGCGTGCGAGTGCGCCGACCTCGTAGTCCGTGAGTGTTGCCACCATGTCGATCCGGCCGCGGCGGTGGTGCGCTAGCCGCAACAGCCAGCCTTCCGGCAGTGCAGCCGTCGTTGTCCAACCGAGTTCATGGAGGCTGGACTCGATGTCGGTCATGGGCGTGCCGGCAAGCGTCATCAACACGTCGATGTCGCTGGTGGTGCGGGTTTCGTCCCGATAGCTGTTGGCTGCCACCGCGCCGGTGACGGCCCAGTCGATGCCGCGAGGGGTCAGGGCCCCAGCCCGGATTATTCATGAATGCCCTACTGCGGACGACGATCCACTCGCTGTGGCTGGGCAGTACTCGCGCGTCCTACGGACGCGTTCGCTCCGGCCCCCTCGACATAGTGCGCAGCTATGCCTTCGGGTTCCTACACTCCGTGCGCCCAGCCACAGCGGCGTCTCGTCGCCCTCGCTACGGGCATTCATGAATAATCCGGGCTAGCGAGGTCCTGGAGCGTTGAGCCAAACGCTTCAAGGCTTTCCGCCATGTGCGCTCCGCAGGCGTTCTAAGAGTTTCGCCCGGTTGCGGACGTAGGCGAGGTGGGATGGCCAGTCGCCGCCGAGAGGATCCGGGGTACCCCTTCCGCAGTTGGGGTCGATGGCGAGCATTCGCTCGATGACTTCCGTAAGGTCTCGGGGCGGGGGCTCGGGTCGCTGCGTCTCGGCCAACGCCTTGCCGAGCGCGGCAAAGTGAGCGAGGGCGGCGTTGCCGGTTAGGGGCGTGGATGCGGAGATGGGCTTCGCGGCCACATCGAACTCCTTCGGGCTGTTGGAGCCACCCGATCATCGTACCAGTCCCGTTGCGGCCTCTCGCTTCGAGTCGCTTAACACGGCGGCATCCGCGCCGCCAAACCCTTCGCGTTCGCGCAGGGTCTGGCCCCAGCCCCCCACCGGCACGTTGGTGTTAGCTCGGGTTCGAAGTAAATCTGCGGTACATCAACGTGTTGGGGATGCCATGTGAGGGAGGGCAGAAGCCTTCCGTCACATCACCAGCGTGTAGCAGACGAACGTGATCACCACGGCGCCGATCAGGTTCAACGCGAATCCCTCCCTTGCCATGCTCGTTGGGGGCACCTTGCCGCTTGAGAACACGACCACGTTGGGGGCGGTGGCCACGGGGAGCATGAAGGCGCAGCTTGCGCTCATGGCGGCGGGGACCATCAGGAGCTTGGGGTCGATGGCGGCGGCGAGGGCCGTTGCGGCCAGGACGGGCATCAGGAGGGAGGTGGTGGCGGTGTTGCTGGTTGCCTCCGTTAGGAAGGTGACCGCGAGGCAAATGGCGAAGATCACCGCGAGCATGGGCCACATGGAAACGGCGCTCAGGCTTTCGCCGATGGCGGCGGACAGGCCCGTGGCGGAGAAGGCGGAGGCGATGGCGAGGCCGGCACCGAACAGGATCAGCATGCCCCAGGGAATGTCGGCGGCGGTGTCCCAGTCGAGCAGCTTGCCGCCCTTGCCATTGGGGACGATGAACATGGCCACCACGGCGAAGAAGGCGACCATGGCGTCGTTGCTGTAGGGGAGGTCGAGAAGGGCACTCCAGCCGCCGAAGGGCTCCTTGCGGGTGACCCAGGCCAGCGCCGTGAGGGCGAAGATGGTCATCACGCGCTTCTCTTCCGGGCGCCACTTGCCCACTTCCGGCAGTTCCACCGGCGCCCCGCCGGTGGACTTCAGGCCCCGCGTGAGCCAGAGCCCCATCAATGGCAGGAAGAGAACCACCACCGGCACCGCCATCAGCATCCAGTCGGTGAAGGAGATGGACGTGCCCGTGGTTTCTTCGTACACGGCCATGAACACCACGTTCGGCGGCGTGCCGATGGGAGTGCCGATGCCGCCGACGCTGGCGGCGTGGGCGATGCCGAGCAGCAGCGGGATAGCGAGCTTCGGGTCCTTCGCGCGCTCGAGCACGGCCAAGGCAACCGGCAGCAGCATGAGCGTGGTGGCGGTGTTGGAAATCCACATGGAGAGCACCGCGGCGGCGGCCATGAAGCCGAACACCAGTTGGCGGCTGCTGTTGCCGCCGAAAATCTTTACCATGGTCAGCGCAATGCGACGGTGGGCGCCGCTCTTTGCCATGGCGGTGGAGAGGATGAAGCCGCCGAGCAGCAGCAGCACCAGGGGATGGCCGTAGGAGGCCGACGTCTTTTCCATCGGCAGCACGCCGCACATCGGCAATACCGCGAGGGGCACCAGCGACGTGGCCGGGATGGGCACGGGCTGGAGCACCCACCAGACGACGCAGAGCACGGTGACGCCGAGTGTGATGGCGGCGCCATCCTCGAATCCGGCAGCCCGGAGGGCGAGGCCAGCGACCACGGCGGCGACGGGGCCGGCGAGGAGCGCAATGAACTTGGTGCGGGCGCTCAAGGTGCCCGGCGGCGAGGCGGTTTCCGTCATGGTGAGCGAGTTCGTTGCGTGGTGGCGTGCGGCCCTCGTGCAACCGCTGGCGGATTGGTCGAAGGGCGGAAGTCTGTCGGAACTTGCAGGCGCGGCGCAATAGCATGGCGAACGCGGCGGCGGAGCATTTCTATTGGTATGACCTAGAAACCTCCGGCACGGACGCCGCCGCTGACCGCATCGTCCAGTTTGCCGGGCAGCGAACGGATGCTGCGCTGGCGTCCATCGGCGAGCCATTCGTGAGCTACATCCGACTGACCCCGGACGTGCTGCCAGACCCCGGTTCGTGCCTTGTCACCGGCATCACGCCGCAACGGGCAAACCGCGACGGCATGGAGGAGTGGCAGGCGTTTCGCCGCATCCGCTCGGAGCTGATGCAACCCGACACGTGCATCACCGGCTACAACAACCTGCGCTTCGACGACCACTTTCTGCGCCACGGCTTCTACCGCAACCTCATGGACCCCTATGTCCATGAGTGGAAAGACGGCAACAGCCGCTTCGACATCATCGATCTTTTGCGAGCAGCGGCGGCGCTCCGTCCTAAGGGCATGGAATGGCCGCGAACGGAAGAGGGCGAGCCGACCTTTCGGCTTGAAATCCTGAGTGAAGCCAATGGCTTCGACCATTCAGATGCCCATGACGCGCTGGCGGACGTGCGGGCGACGCTCTTCCTCGCCCGTCGCTTGCGCCAGGCGCAGCCGAAGCTCTGGGAGTACGCGTTCGCCAACCGTCTGAAAGACTCCGCCGTGCCGCTGCTGTTGCCGCTCGGCGAGAAGGTGAACGTGCACGTCTCCCGCATGTACCCCAACGCCCGCCACAACATCGCACCGGTGGTGTCGGTGGCGCGGCATCCGCACATTACCAATCGCTTGATCGTCGCGGACCTTTCGCGGGACGTGTCCCTGCTGCTGGAGTCCGACTCGCGGGCGCTCAAGCAGGCAATCTTCACCCGCAGCGAGGAAGAGCCACCGCCGCTCAAGGAGATAACGCTGAACCGCTGCCCGTTCGTGGCGCCGCTCAAGGTGGTGGGCAAGGCCGACGCGGAACGGCTGGGGTTTGATTTCGGACAGATCGCGGAGCGGCACCGGCAGTTGGCGTCGGCGCCGGGGCTCGAGCGGACGATTGCCGATGCGTACCGACGGGATGAGGTGGAGTCCGAGCCGCGAGATGCGGAGCTTTCCCTCTACGACGGATTTCTTGACGATGGCGACCGACGGGAGATGGATCGCGTGCAGAACGCTCTGGAGAAGGGGTTGTCGTGGCCGCGGTTCTCGCCGGACGACAAACGCGTGCGCACCCTTGCGACGAGGCTGAAGGCGCGTCTTCGGCCAGGCGAACTCGATGCGGCGGAACGGGCCGAGTGGCACGAGCATGTGGCCGCGTGCCAGCAGGAGGGCCTGGGGCGCCGCCCTTCGCTGGCGGAGTACCGCGAGCGAATCGAGCATCTGCGTAAGGAAACGACGGCTCCAGAATCCCTTGCCGTCCTCGACGAACTGGAACGCTACCAGCCGGAGCCGCACTGATGCCGTCGAGCGCCATTCGCCCCCATCGGGTCGCCACGGCGCACCCTTGCGGGCGCGGGCAGCTTGTCCTCCCCCAAGTGTCCTCACCTTCGTTGCACCGTCCCGAATCGGCAGATCGGACCTAGCTGATGACCACCTCCCCAGACCCCAATCAGGAAGCAGCCGAGCCTTGCGTCGCGCTCAAGCAGGTCGGCAAGCGCTTCGGCTCGAACTGGGTGTTGCGCGGCGTGGATGCTTCCTTCCCCGCTGGTGCCGTCACCGCCATTGTCGGTGAGAGTGGCAGCGGCAAGACCACCTTGTTGCAGCTTGTCAACGGCATGCGCCGCGCCGATGAAGGGCAGGTGGAGGTGCTCGGCGAGCCCGTCCCGGAGCGCAACGTGGAGGCATTCCGGCGGCGCATCGGCTACGCCGTGCAGGGCGCTCGCCTGTTCCCCCACATGACGGTGGCGCAGAACGTCACGCTGCTGGCCCGCCTCGAAGGGTGGCCGGAAGAACGTCGCCAGGGCCGCCTAAACGAGCTCGTGTCGGCCATGGGCCTCGAAGCCGAAATCGCCGAGCGCTACCCCCACCAGATATCCGGCGGCCAGCAACACCGCGTGGGCCTCTGCCGCGCCATGATGCTGCACCCGGACATGCTGCTGCTCGACGAGCCGTTCTCTGCCATCGATCCCATCAATCGCACCGACATCTATCCCGTATTCGAGGCGCTGCACGAACGCGAGCCGATTTCGACGCTGCTGGTGACCCACGACATGGCGGAGGCTCGGCGGTTGGCGGACTATCTTGTAATCGTGGGTGACGGCGGCGTGGTCCAGGCCGGTGCCCGCGAAGCGGTGCTGGAAGCGCCCGCCAACGCCACCGTGACCCGCCTGTTGGAAGCCGGCACATGAAATGGCCGGCGTCAGTGGCCTTCCTCGGCGCTCTTCTCCTGGCCGCCGTTCCCGCCAGCGCCGAGGCCGCGCGCCCCATCACGGTCGCCAGCAAGAACTTTCCCGAGTCCTACATCCTTGCCGAGGCCATGGCGCAATTGCTCGAACGGGAGGGCTTTGCCGTGGTGCGGAAGCTAGGGCTCGGCGGCACGCTGATTTGCTATCAGGCGCTGGCGAACGGTGAGATCGATGTCTATCCGGAATACACCGGCACAGTCGCCGAGGCCATCCTGAAGCTCTCGCGGGCCGACGCCGCCGAGATGGGCTCTGCCCTGCGCAACGCCGGCATCGAGCCCTTGCCCGCACTGGGCTTCAACAACACGTATGCGCTGGCGGCGCCAAGCCAACTCGCCGCCGAACGGGGCCTCGCCCGGATTTCGGACCTGAAGCGCCATGCTGACCTGCGCCTCACCTTCTCGCACGAGTTCCTGGAACGCGGCGATGGCTGGCCTGGGCTCTCGCGTGTCTATGGTCTCGACCTCGACGTCACCGGCATCGAGCACGGGCTCGCCTACCAGGCCATCGCCGAGGGTTCCATCGACGTGACGGATGTGTATTCCACCGACGGCGAGCTGATGCGCTACTCCCTCGCGGTGCTGGAAGACGACCAGGCGTTCTTCCCCCGCTACCTCGCGCTGCCGCTGGTGCGTGCCGACGTGGATGCACGGGCGAAGTTCGCCTTGACCCGCTTGGCGGGGACCGTCGACGACGATTCGATGCGCGCCATGAATGCCGCTGCGGTGTTCGAGGGCGAGAGCTTCGCGGACATCGCCCGGGCCTTCCTGGGCGGTGCCGGATTGACGGAAACCCGATCCGAGGGGGCCGCCGATACGACGGTCGAGCAACCCCAAGGCGATCTCGAGCGGCTGGCGAAGGAGATGCCGGAAAACACCCTGCGCCACCTCGAACTCACCGCCATCGCCCTCTCGTCCGCAACCGCCATTGCCCTCATGGCGGCGTTTGCCATCTTCCGCGTCGGCTGGCTGTCGAGGGCGGTCGTCTATGTCGCGGGCCTTCTGCAAACCGTGCCGTCCATCGCCTTGCTTGCGCTGATGATCCCGCTGGCGGGCATCGGCTGGCTGCCGGCCGTGCTGGCGCTCCTGCTCTATTCCATCCTGCCCATCCTGCGCAACGCCGTGACCGCGCTCACGACCGTGGACCCACTGCTCCTTGAGGTGGCAAAGGCGATGGGCCTGACGCCAGCACAGGAACTCCGCCACATTCATCTGCCGTTGTCGGTGCCGGCGATTCTGGCTGGGATCCGAACGGCCGCAGTCATCTGCATCGGCACAGCCACCCTCGCGGCCTTCATTGGCGCTGGGGGCTTGGGCGACCCCATCGTTACGGGGCTTGCGCTGAACGATACGGGGAAGATTCTCGAAGGCGCGGTACCTGCGGCGTTGCTAGCCATCGTCACGGAACTCGTCTTCGAAGCCATAGAACGTCGCTTGGCCCCGGCGCATTTGCGCGTCTGATTCGCCCGGAATGACGCGCCTGCCGGCGCGTGCGAGCGCAAGATGCCCTCGCTCCATTGTGCCGTAGAATGCCGCCCTTTCGTGTTTTGCTTGGGAACGGGGAAGGGAATGGGTTTGCGGATTCTTTGGCCGCGCACGGGTCGCGATCATTCGGTGGAAGAAGAGGAAGTCGGCGACGCGGCCACCTGCGAGTTTGCTCGCGGCTTCGATCAGGTGAGCGACGAGCAGTGGCGCAACTGCGATGCCATCGTCGGAGTCGCACCCCCTTCGGAGTACCTCGACCGGCTCGACAAGTGCCGCATCGTCGTCAAGACCGCAGTCGGCTTCGACGAGGTGGACTTGGACGGCTATGGCAGCCGAGGCATTCCGGTGTGCAACACGCCGGACTACGGCACGCGCGAAGTGGCCGATCACGCCATCGCCCTGATGATGACGCTGGTCAAGAGCATCGCCTTTCACGACGAGGCGCTGCGGAAGGAGCCGGTGGCCAACTGGCGCCCGGCCCTCAATCCCTATGGTCGCCGGCTTTCCGCCTGCACCTTTGGGGTCGTCGGCCTTGGCCGCATCGGCACCACCGCCATTCGCCGCGCTCAGGCGTTCGACATGGATTGCGTGTTCTACGACCCGTACCAGCCGAACGGCGTGGAACTAGCGCTTAACCTCCGCCGGGCGCGCAGCCTCGAGGAGCTCATGGGGCAGTGCGACGTGGTGAGCATCCACACGCCGCTCAACGACGAGACGAGGGGCCTCATCGGCCGCGAGGCCTTGGCGGCGGCGAAGAAGGGCATCATCGTCATCAACACGGCGCGGGGCCCGATCATCGACATCGACGCCCTGCACGATGCGCTCAAGGACGACACCGTGCTTGCGGCCGGTCTCGATGTGCTGCCGGACGAACCGGCGAACATGAACGCGCCGCTGGTCGCCGCCTGGCATCGGGGCGAGGAGTGGATCAAGAACCGCGTCATCATCACGCCGCACTCCGCCTTCTTCACGCCGGAGAGCGTGCGCGACATCCGCGCCTTCTCAACGCGCACGGCACTGCGCTATCTGCAGGGCGGCCGGCTGGAGAACTGCGTCAACGGCGAGTATCTGGTGAACGCGAGGTAGATGCGTAGAGAGAACGCTAGCAGCCTGTCGGATTCGCCGCCAGCGGCGAAGCCCGACAGGCCCTCTACGAGGCCTCGATAGGGTGACTGCCTCGTTCCCTTGGTATGACCTCGCGCCCGTCCGCTGGGCTAACGATACGATTTGGCGCGCTGTGGGGCTTGGTGGGGCGTTGGATCGTTGGACGCCTGTGGAACAGCAGTGGCGGGCGGACGACCTGATCGTCTCGCAGGCTTGCGGGCTTGATCTGTTTCTGGCCGACGCACCAATTGAACCCGTGTTGGCACCGGTGTTCGAACTCGATTGTGAAGAGGGGAGCTACTACAGCTACCTGGTTGGCGCGCGTGAGGGCGTTGCAGCGGTCAACTCGCTCTCGTCTCGTTCAGGGTTTACGGCCCTTCTGACGGTCTGTGAACCTTGTTCCTTGATCGTCACTGGTTCCCATCAGGCGAGTCTGGCTGCCGTTCGCGAAGGGAGGGCGGATATGGCGTGCATTGACGCCGTGACGTGGGGCATCCTTGAACGCGGCGCGCCTTCCGAGGTGGAAGGCCTGCCAGTGCTCGACCGCACCTGTCCGGCACCAGCACCGCCTTACGTTGTGCGCAGGGGTGGCGGTGGAGATGTGGCCCATCTCATCTCGAACGCCTTGCAAGCCGAATCTACCAAGTGCGCGCGGGAAGCACTGCTGTTGCGCGGTGCCATCCCAGCGACCATCGACGACTACGCGCCAATACTGGCCGAACACCACTACGCCCTGTCTCTCACTACGTAGACGAAATAGGGAGGCTCCCCGAAATTGCCCCCGCCCCCGCCTACCTCGTTGTCGGTGTCATCCCAGGTGAAGTCGATAAGGTCTCTTTCGACCCATCGAGCGGAAGCGAGTGATTGGGTTTGGTAGATGACGATCATTTCGTCATATTCGTCGTAGTACTGTCGTGCGCGCCTATCCGGGTCGTTTGTGATGCCAATCTTGTAGAAGATGCTATGCCTTCGAAGGGCACCGACTCGGCGACGCAGATTCAGCCACTGGGGCCATCCGGTCTCTATGCGCCAGACGACCTGCATTTCAGAAGATTGCCCGCACGTGCGGCCCGGTCTTCCAGTCCCTTTCGGGCGTGGTGCATTTGGCGCTGGCGTAGTGGACGGAGATGGCGCGGCGGAACCCGTCCGTGCGGTTGCGGCCGGAGCCATGCACCAGCAGGGGATGGAAGAACAGCGTGTCGCCAGGTTCCATCTCGATGTGTTGGCGAGAGTCGCGGTCCACGTCGGTGACGCCGTAGAAGGCGCGGTTGACGTACTCCCAATCGGGGTCTTCGTGCCCTAGCAGTGGCCCTTGATGGGAGCGTGGGATCACGGCGAGGCAGCCGGACTCCCGCGTGCAGGGCGAAAGAGCCGTCCAGACGCCGACAATGCCGCTTGCCGGGCGCAGTCGGAAATAGCGCAAGTCCTGGTGCAGCGGGTGGCGGCCGTCAATGTCGGGCGGCTTGTTGAAGACATTGGTGGAGATGGTGTAGAGC
>VXSY01000207.1 GCA_009837725.1 Gammaproteobacteria bacterium
GCGTCCAGGACTTGTTGACGCCGCCGCGCAGCGCGGGCCGGACGAGCAGGCCGAGTCCGAGCCGCCGCGGCCGTCGCCGTAGCGGCCGTCGCCGTAGCGGCCGGGGCGGTTGGCGTTTCGGACGAAAGTGGCAGAGAGCATGAGGGGTCGATTGTCCGCTTCCCGTTCCCTGTTCGGTTACAAGGGGTGTTGAGAAGCAGTGTGCCCCGGCGGTGCCGGTACGCCAAAAAGTTTATGTTTATCGGCAGGTTAAAGGACTTCCGGCGAGTCCTGCAACCCCCGAAAACCACCCGTCGGCGGTGGGCTTGTCCCGTCCCGGCGCGCCCTCACGGGCGCGCAGACGCTGCGATGAACTCGGCCGCGGGAACAAGCCCTGGGACAAGCCGGACCCCTACACCGGATCGAACACCCGAACGTTCATGACATCCTCGATGCCCTCAAGGCTGCTGATGAGGGCAGCATCCGGCGGCGTGTCGAGGTCGATGAGGTTGTAGGCGACCTCATCCTGGCTCTTGTTGATCATGTCGATGACGTTGATGTTGGCGTCCGCGAGCACGGCGGTGAGTTGTCCGAGCATGCCGGGGTGGTTGACGTTGGTGATGCCGATGCGGTGCCCGCCGGCGGGGTCCAGCGACACCTGCGGGAAGTTCACCGAGTTGACGATGTTGCCGTAGAGCAGGAAGTCGCGGAGCTGGTCGACGGCCATCACCGCGCAGTTCTCCTCCGCCTCCGCCGTGCTCGCGCCCAAGTGAGGTGTAGCGAAGACGTTGGGCGACTCGCGAAGGGCCACGCTCGGGAAGTCGCCGAAGTAGCTCGAGAGGCGTCCGCTCGCGAGTGCCTCGGCCACTGCGGCCTCGTCGACGAGCTCCTGCCGGGCGAAGTTGAGCAGGACCGAGCCTTGGCGGAAGCCCGCCAGGCTCGCCGCATCGATCATGCCGCGGTTCTCCGGCAACGCCGGGGCGTGCAACGTGACGTAGTCGGAGCGGGCGAACAGAGGCCCCGTGCCCTCCATGCGCCGCACCGTGCTCGGCAAGCGCCAGGCCGCATCGACAGACAGTGCCGGGTCGTAGCCGAGCACGTTCATGCCGAGGTCCAGCGCTGCGCTTGCCACCAGCGAGCCCACGGCACCAAGGCCCACGATTCCTAACGTGCGGCCCTTCAGCTCGTGCCCCTTGAAGCGCTTCTTCTCCGTCTCGACCTGGGCATGCAACTCGGCTTCGTCGTGGACGTTGCCGAGGCCGCCGACGAACGAGATGCCGCCAAGCACGTCGCGGGAAGACAGCAACAGCGCCGTCAGCACGAGTTCCTTGACCGAGTTCGCGTTCGCGCCCGGCGTGTTGAACACCACCACGCCCTGTCGGGTGCATTCGTCCACGGGCACGTTGTTGTAGCCGACGCCAGCACGTGCCACGGCCCGCACATCCGAGCCGATGTCGTTGCCGACGAGCCTGTGGCTGCGCAGCAGGATGGCGTGCGGCTCGGAGGTGTCCGGGCCCACATCGAAGGCACCCTCGGGGAATCGGGCGAGGCCCTGGGCGGCGATCTGGTTGAATGTCTTGACACGGTACATGCTTAGTCCTTGTTCCTCCTCGCAAGGCGGAGCGATTGGGTCAGTTTCGCGACGCGGCGGCGCGTTCGAGTTCGGCGACGATCAGTTGGGCGCTGTCGCGGCGCCCGAAGCCGGCCAGCCGCTCGCGCCACGCCGGCAACGCTCCAGCAAGGCGCTCGACACCTTCGATGAGACTCGCCGGTGTCAGCTTCTCCTGCTCGATGACGAGGCTCAGCCCTCGCTGGCGGGCGTATTCGGCGTTTTCGATCTGGTCGCCGCGACTGGCGCTCCGCGGCAGCGGCACCAGCAGATGCGGCTTGCCGAGCGCCAGCCATTCATACAGCGCATTGGCGCCGGCGCGAGAGACGACGAAGTCCGCCGCGGCGATGACATCGCCCCAGCCCTCGTCGAAGTACTCGCGCTGCACATAGCCCTCGCGCCCCTCAAGCGATGGATCGAGCCGCCCTGGGCCGCACACATGAACCACCACGAAGCGCCGCAGCAGCGCATCGAGGGTCTCGCGCACCACCTCGTTGAGCGCCGTGGCGCCGAGACTGCCGCCCACCACCAGCATTACGGGCTTGTCGGGGGTGATTCCAAGCAGCGCACGTCCGCGCGCTGCGTCGCCGCAGGCGAGGGCCTGGCGCAAGGGCGTTCCGGTGGCGACCGTTCGGGCGAAGGCACCGGCAGTTTCGTCGAAGTTCACGCAAACGGTCTTTGCCAGTGGTGCCACCAACCGGTTGGCGAGGCCCGGCGTCAAGTCGGATTCGTGTGTCACCAGCGGCACGCCACGCAGCCAGCCAGCCACCGCGGCCGCAAACGACACGAAGCCGCCCTTGGCAAACACCACCTGTGGGGCGATGCGCCCGAGCAGAAGCCACGCCTGCACGATGCCGAGTGGGATGCGCGCCAGATCCGTGAGGTTGGCGAGCGAGAAATAGCGCCGCAGCTTGCCCGTGCTAACGCCGTGATAGGTCACGCCAAGCGGCTTGACCAAGCGCTCCTCCAAGCCCGAATGGGAGCCCACGAAATGCACCTCGCAGCCTTGCGCCAAGAGGTGCTCGATCACCGGCAAGGTGGGCACGGTGTGGCCGGCCGTGGCGCCGCCGGTTACCACCACGCAGCGCAAGGGATGGGCGTCGGTACTCGGCTTCACAGCCCCAACACCTCCTTCACGAACGGCACCGTGATGCCACGGCTTTGCGTCAGCGAGGCATGGTCGAGACGGCTCAGGGTGTCGAGCAGGTTTTTCTGGTCCCGGCTGACCCTCGTCAGGAGGAAGCGCACCACGTCCTCAGAAAGGCGCAGACCGCGATCCTGGGCGGCGTTGACGAGGAGCGGCAGCTTGTCCTCGTCCGACAGGCGCGCGATTTCGTAGCATTCCGCCGCGCAAAGCCGCGATGCCAAATCGGGCAAGGCGAAATCGCACTCGCGGGGGGAGCGGGAGGCCGTGAACACCAGCCGCGCCTCGGCTCGAGCAAGCTCGTTGTAGAGGCCGTAAAGCTCGCGCTCGGTGGTCGCATGGCCGAGCCAGGCCTCCACGTCATCCACGAGCGTCGCTCGGAAGCGGGCATAGCGTTGCAGCGATGCCTCGGCCCGCGGAATGCGACGTGCCGGCAGATAGGCGGCGTCCGCCACCGCATGGCAGGTCGCCTGCAACAGATGGCTCTTGCCCACCCCAGGCGAACCGAACAGCCAAAGGCACTCGAATCGGGTGGCCGGCGTGCGAAGGCGTTCCACGGGCGCGGAGTTGGCGCCAATCACGAAGTGCTCGAAGCGGCTGCGGGACCGAAGCGGGAAGCGAAGCGCGAGCTGCCGCTTCGGCGCCGATGCGGACGCCAACTCGGCAGTCATGGCGCACCCCGCTCCTGCATGCCGTCGATGGCCCGCCGGCTCCAACTGATCACGTAGTCGAGGCCGGACCAGACGGCAAACGCGGCGGCGATGGCGAACAGCCAAGGATCCACGATCGCGGCCACAGGCCGCGACAGCGTCGGGACGTCCAGCAGCGTCACCAACACCAGAATCGGCAGCACCACCTGCACCGCCGTGTTGGCCTTGCTCACGAACGTGGGTGAAATCTCGATGTCGCGGAACACCAGCCGATAGGCACCAGCGCCACCCAGGATCACCACGTCGCGCAGCACCACCACCAAGGCCAGCCAGATCGGTATGTGCTGCTGCACCACCAGCACCACGAACATCACCGCCACCAGCAGCTTGTCTGCGAGCGGGTCCGCGAACTGGCCGAAGCGACTGCGCCAGTCGAAGCGCCGCGCCAATTCGCCGTCGATGAAGTCCGACAGCCCCGCCACGGCAATGACCACGAGCGCCACGCCGTAGTCCTGATGCCACAGCAGCCAGCCCACCGGCGGCACCAGCACCAACCGGGCGATGGTGATGAGGTTCGGCAGTTGGCGAATCATCGGGCGCCCCGCCAAACCATGTGCGCCGAGGGCTGGCCCGCACTCGGGACGCCCGAGTCACCGATTGCGAACATGCCCCCCAGAGACAAAAGCCCGCGCACTCGGCTGGCGTCGGTGCGGGCATGCAGGGCGAGTTCAAGCGACGTGCCGGCCCAGCCGACCACATCGACTTGCTCCAGATACTCCCGCGATGCCAGATAGCGCAGCACAGCGCCGTATGCCGGTGGCGTGTCGGCGCCGGTGACAACGAGCTGCATGACGTCCGTGGAAGTGCCGGTCACGGCCAGGCGGCGGCCGAGTTCGTCGGCGGTGCGGTCGATGGCCCAGCGCAGTGACTCGGTTTCGTCGGCGGCGTAGGACAGATCCCTCGCTTCGCTTGCGCGGTCGCCCGGATCACGCAAGCGCCAGTCCACCGTCCACGCGCCTTCGCGCCCCTCGTGCAAGCGCGCAACGACGAGCACGTCTGGATCGTAGCGCCGTGACGCCGCGTCCACGCGAGCGCCGAATCCGCCCCAGAGGTCGGCGGGAGCGAGGGCTTGGTCGGGCAGATCCAGCAGCGGCAACTCCACCAGCAGGCCCCGCTGACGAGCTGCCTCGTGCAGTTTTGCGGGAATGTCGCCGGACCCGGCGGATGCCACCTCGCGCCTGCGGTGCTCGCGATCCAACACCAGCCAAATCAGCACCCTGGGGCGATCTTGGCCCCATATCGGCAGTTCGGCAGAGCGGAGCAGATCGAGCACGGCCGAGGTGTCGAAGCGCACGGCGAGGCGCGTCTCGGTGGCATCGGCGGCGGGGTCGTCTTCCGGAACCCGCGCGGCTGGACGCGTCACGAAGCCGTACTGGGCGTAGTAGCGGTCTGGATTGGCAATCGCCCCACGCACCGCGGCAGTATTTGGCAACGGCTTCAGGCCGGTCATGCGCACCAGCAACTCCCGCAATGCGCTCCCTGCTGCCCGGCGCGGATCCACCTCGCCCGACGCTGTCGTGCCAACGGCCACATCGACGTCGTAGAGCCATTCCACAACATCCGCGCGAGCCGAAGCCGGCCACAGCCCCACGGCGACGGCGAGACACGCAAGCGATGCCATCGGAGCGAGTTTCATGGCGGAAGGTCGTATGTGGAGCGCGGGCGCAGATTCTACTGAAAACCAACGTTGCGTACCCGTTCCTCGCCCCCATTGGCCCAGAATGGTCATGGATGCGGGTGCCCCAACCCTCCGAAGCTTGCTAGGAACCGGCGCCGTTTTCTACGGCGGCCGGCTCCTAATCTCGCTGTTCAGCTACCGTTCACGGTTGCCGACATACAATCCTCGCGTCCACATATGAGAACGCTGGCGGTGCCTATGCCTCGATGCCTCATTGCGGCTTGCGTGTTGGTTGGCCTCGCTGCCATGGCCACGCAGGACGGTGCGCCGGCCGACTATCTCGACGACGATCTCCGGGCACGGGTGGAAGCGCTGAAGGCCGACCTCGCGGGCGCGCCAACGAACGCCGCCAATGCCCGCGAACGGGCGCGAACCCTCTGGGCGTGGATCAATGCCTACTCCCTCACCGGCGACTACGTGCCGGTGAACGCCACCCAAATCGTGTCGCAAGTTCTCTCCTACGGTGCCAGCGAAGCTGGCATGAGGAACCTCGACCACTTCATCGCCGAGTTCACCCTGATCGACGACGAGCCCAGCGCCCGCGGCACCTTGGCCGCAGATGCAGGCCCGTTTGAGCCGCGCACCCACGCCACCATTCACCAGACTTGGACGGTCGGGTCCCGAGCGGTGGAACCCGGTGGCGGAATCGTCGTGGCGCGACAGTTCATGACCGACTTCGGACCCTTTCAAACCGAAGACCCCGGCGCCGACAATCACGTCACCATCGCCTCGTCGAATCCACGAGTCGCCTTCGCGCGTCACGGCGCGCTCATGTCCGGGATGCACGGGGGCTTCCGGGGTGGCGTCGACAACCTGATGTTCCGCATCGTTTCCGGACGCCTCGCGCCCGGCGACACGGTGACGATCACCTATGGCGACACCGGCGGCGGCGGCTCTGGCATCCTGCTTCCCGACTTCAGCAGCGACCGCATGCCGTTGCCGCTCTATGTGGACTTCGACGGCTCGGGATTGCTCGTGAGCCTGCCGATACAACCCATCGCCATCAGCGGCACGGAGGTCGCCGCACTGCACGGCTTCGTCCCCTCCGTAGTGGCGGTCGGAGAGCCGTTCGACCTGCACATTCGCGCCGAGGACCGCTACTACAACCGCGCCCGCGAGCCCATTCCCAAGTGGTGGGAGATTCGGCTCAATGGCGATCTGTTCGGGGCAATTCACCAGACCATCAGGCCCTTTACCGATGAAGAGCAGGCAAACCACGACCGCATGCTGCAAGAGTTGGGCTATCCCACATCGGAGCCGGGCGGAGAACGGGTGCCGCTACGCTGGACGACTACCTACATCTTGGATGAGCCATTGCCGGCCGACATCGTGGACGGCGTGTATTTCGACGCCGAACCCTTCGGCCACCCCACCTTTGTCCACACGGCCCGCGAGGCTGGCGCCCCTCCTGCCAACGAGGACGGTCCTGCCTTCAGCATCGACCAGCACAGCGTTCCAGTCGGCGGAAACCGAGTCGTGATCCGCCGCGACGCCTTGGGCGAGGAGCCACCGCCGCGCTGGAAGCACCCCTTCCGCCCCCGCGACGGCGGCGCCATCCGCGTCGTCTCCGGCGTCACCTTGGGCCAACCCGGCGTGTATCGCTTCTCCTTCCGTTCCGCCGACGGCAGCATCAGGGGCGTCGCCAATCCCATCCTCGTGCAGGAAGCGCCCAAGCGACGAATTTACTGGGGCGACACCCACGGCCACTCCGGCTTCGCCGAAGGCGTCGGCACGCCGCAGCGGTTCATGGAGTGGGCGCGGGAAGATGCCCGGCTCGACTACGTCACCCACTCCGAACACGACATCTGGATGGACGACCACGAGTGGAACGTGCTCAACAACATCGTCCGGAACACGACCCAGGACGGACACTTCATCGCCTTCGTCGGTTACGAGTGGACCATCCGCAACCGCCAAGGGGGCCACCATAACATCCTGTTTCGACGCCCGTTCCAAGGCCCGCGCATCCCGGCGCAGGAGTACGGCACTCTCTCCCGGCTATACCAAGGGCTGCGCAATCACCACGACCCTCGCGACGTGGTGGTGATCCCGCACGCCCACCAGTCCGGCGATTACCGCCAGAACGACCCCGAACTCGAGCCGCTGGTGGAGATCATGTCGCAGCACGGCAGCTTCGAATGGTTCGGCCGCATGTATCTGAACCACGGCCACCAAGTGGGCTTCATCGCCGCCAGCGACAACCATCTCAGCCAGCCGGGATACAGCGCGCCCAAGGGAGGCTCGCTGTCCCAACGCGGCGGCCTCGGCGCCCTGCTCGCCACCGAGCGAACCACCGATGCCTTGTTCGACGCGATGAAGAACCTCGACACCTACGCCACCACTGGCGACCGCATCATTCTGGACGTGTCGCTGAACGGCACCGGCATGGGCCAGCGGGCGGAGTTCGCCGAGCGCCGGGTGGTGCGCGGCCGGGTCATCGGCACCGCCCCCATCGACAGTATTGTCCTTGTGAAGAACGACCGCGAAATCGACCGCCGCGAGTTCCACGCCGAGCCTGGCCCGCCCAAGGACGGCCTATACCAGCTCGTCTTCCACTCGGATTCGACCCCGGTGCATCCCGGCGACAACCCTCGCGGCTGGCGTGGCTGGCGCGGCGAACTCAACGTGGAAGGCGCAACCATCGCCGGCGCGAGCGGCCAGGATCTGCACAACGCCAACATCCGGAACGTGGAACTCGTGGACGCCACGACCCTTCGCTTCGCCACCCACACCCGCGGGGGCCCAAGCTCCCTACTGCTCACGCTTGCCGACGTAAAGCGCATCGGGCAGGTGACCCTGACGCTCGACGAAGCCACAGAGTTCGGCGGCGGCCCGCCCATCCTCCGCCGCCACCAAACGACCCCGCCAGGCACCGTCGTGCTCTCCCTCCGCGACGCCAGCCGCGGTCAAGCCACGGCCGAGATTCCCTTCGGCGAATACACCGACCGAATTAAGCTCCGGCGTGCCCGCACCGAAGGCGCAATGGACGTGGCGTTCGAGTTCACCGACCAAGGAACCCGCCACGGCGACTGGTACTTCATCCGCGTAACCCAAGCCAACGACGCCATGGCCTGGTCCAGCCCCATTTGGGTGGGCGGCTTCCCAAAACGCTGATCCTCGGAAGGACGCCAGGACATTGGAGGGGCGTCTCCCCCTCCCTTTACTCGCTCGGTGAGTAGATCGTGCCCGCACCGCTGCCCGTCCGACTGGACGACCCAGACGACGAGACGTTCCTCGAAGTTGCCCACGCAGCGGTGGCCCCGTATCTCATGACCGGCTATTTCAGGCATTCCCGTCCAACCCGTGGCGTGGCATCAGAACCGTGTCGCCACGCCAGTTTCTTGACTCACGTCCGCCCGATTGACCACCGCGGCGTAACCGACGAGCCGCGTTTGGCAGCCGGCCGAGTGCCTTCGGGGCCGCGCTGCCGCCCAAGGGCGAGCGCTATAATCGTCCTATGCCCGGAGCCAAACACAACTGGGACAACGACCACGACCGGCTCGATGAGATTCGGCGCCAGACCCACATCGCCATCGCCGCCAAGATCGACGCCGACCCCGCCCTCCTCGATGTGCCCCAGCGCAACATTGAGCGCTGGACGAAGCTCACGGGCTACCGCCACCCAGCCTACGCCGAATGGCTGCAAATCCTCGAACGCCCTTGGCCAGATGTGCGACGCCTGCTAATCGCAGACGACGAAAACGCAACGCGACTACGACAAAGCACCCCGTTTGTCGGCGTGCTTTCGCCCTGGGAACGCCGAGCGATCCATGAATCGGTCCCAGCTTGAACACATCATCCGAGCCTCCGCCGCCATCTTGGCAACGGATCAGTTCGTCATCGTAGGCAGCCAGTCAATCCTCGGCACCTACCCGGAAGCCACCGGCACCTTCGCTGAATCCGTCGAAGCCGACCTCTATCCGATGGACACTCCGGGGAACGCGGAGATCCTCTCCGCCACCATCGGCGAAGAGTCACACTTCCACAGCACTTTCGGCGTGTACGCAGATGGCGTATCGGAGGAAACGTCGATTTTGCCCGCCGGCTGGCGGGACCGCCTCGTCAAGGTGCAGAACGAGAATACGGCGGGCGCGATCGGCTGGTGTCTCGACCCAACCGATTTAGCGATAGCAAAGCACATAGCCGGCCGCGAGAAAGACAACCTGTTCACGGCGGCGATGGCGCAGCATGGCATGATCGACGAATCGGCCTTCATCGAACGGCTCGAAACCGTCGACCTTCCACCCGAACATCGAGAAAGAGTCCTGCGCCGCTTCACGGCACAAACTGCCGCAGCCGGGCCTCGCACCGACCCCACGGACCCGGCCGAATGTACGGCTTGACTCCATGTCCATGTCGTACCCACGCCGGAGGGCGACGCGTCCGCGGATGCATTCACGCCCCACTCCGTGCCGTCTGCGCGTTCGTGGCACAATCTTCGGATGGCATTCACCGTTCACGAGCGCTTGGCGGCTGACACGCTGCACATGGCGGAGCTTGATCTCTGCACGCTGCTGCTCATGCGAGACCATCGGTTTCCGTGGACCATCCTCGTCCCCCGGCGGGACAATCTGCGCGACTACCACGACCTGCCTCGGGAAGACGCCTTGCAGGCGTTCGACGAGATCGTGCGCGTCTCGAATGCCCTCAGCGCGGAGTTCCGCGTCGACAAGCTCAACGTGGCCGCGCTTGGCAATCAGGTGCCGCAGTTGCACATTCACGTGATCGGCCGCTACGAGACCGACGACGCGTGGCCAGGGCCGGTTTGGAATGCGGGGCCGGTCGAGAGCCCGGACCTCACCATCGTCGAGGATTGGCGGCAGCGCCTCGGCTCGCATTTCCCCTGATCGAACCCGGCTCGTCTTGCGTAGAATGCGCGCCGTTTGACCTTGGGAGCAATCTTGACAGTGTCAGAGGTGAGGAGGGCCGCGCCCGGGGCGCAAGAGGAACAGCATTTCGACGCGGCAATCGTGGGTGCCGGATTCGCCGGCATGTACATGCTGCACCGGCTGCGCAACGCCGGTTTCCGGGTTCGCGTCTTCGAGACGGGCGATGGCGTGGGCGGCACCTGGTATTGGAACCGTTACCCGGGCGCCCGCTGCGATGTCGAAAGCATGGAGTATTCCTACGGCTTCTCCGAGGAGCTGCAGCAGGAATGGGAGTGGACGGAGCGCTACTCCGGCCAGCCGGAAATCCTCCGCTACGCCAACCACGTGGCAGACCGATTTGATCTGCGACGCGACATCGCCTTCAACACCCGCGTCACGAGTGCGCGCTTCGATGAGGAAGCCAAACGCTGGCGCATCGAAACCGACAAAGGCGATGTCGTCTCCGCGCAGTTCTGCATCATGGCGACCGGCTGCCTCTCTTCCGCCAACCTGCCGGATTTCCCCGGACGCGACAGCTTCGCCGGCGACACCTATCACACCGGCCGCTGGCCGCACGAGCCGGTGGACTTCACCGGCAAGCGCGTGGGCATCATCGGCACGGGTTCCTCCGCCATCCAGGCCATCCCCGTCATTGCCGCCCAGGCAAAGCACCTCACCGTGTTCCAGCGCACGCCCAACTACTCGATCCCAGCCCGCAACGAACCGCTAGACCCAAACCGAGTGGCCGAGATCAAGGCCGACTACGCGGGCTTGCGCGAGCGCAACTACCGAATGCCGGCCGGCTTCGGCTCCATGATGCCAAGCAACGACGGCACCGCGCTCGAGGACGACGCCGAAGTGCGGCGCTCGAACTATGAAGAACGCTGGGAACGCGGCGGCTTCACGTTCCTTGGCGCCTACGCCGACCTCCTATCGAACCGCGAAGCCAACGAGACCGCAGCCGGTTTCGTGCGCGAACGCATCCGGGAGATCGTGGGCGACCCCAAGACGGCAGAGCTCCTCTCCCCGGACAACGTGATCGGCTGCAAGCGCCCCTGCCTCGACACCAACTATTTCGAGACCTACAACCGAGACAACGTGACCCTCGTGAACGTGCGCGACAACCCTGTCGAGCGCATCACGCCCAAGGGCGTGGTGACGGACGGGCAAGAATACGAACTCGACAGCCTCATCTTCGCCACGGGCTTCGACGCCATGACCGGCGCCCTGCTCAACATCGACGTGCGCGGCCGGGGCGGCCAGACGCTCGACGACAAGTGGTCTGCCGGCCCCCGCACCTACCTCGGCCTGTCAACCGTGGGCTTCCCCAACATGTTCATGATCTCGGGCCCCGGCAGCCCCTCCGTCCTCACCAACATGATCACCTCCATCGAGCAGCACGTCGTGTGGATCCACGACTGCCTCGAATACCTCCGCGAAAAGCGCCTGGCCACCATCGAAGCCACACCCCCGGCAGAGGACGACTGGGTCGACCACGTCAACGCCGTCGCCGACCTAACCCTCTACCCCACCTGCAACTCCTGGTACCTAGGCAAGAACATCCCCGGCAAGCCGCAGGTCTTCATGCCCCTGATCGGCTTCCCGCCGTATGTGGAGAAGTGCGACGCGGTGGCCGCCGGAGGTTACGAGGGGTTCGAGCTCGATAGCGCGCCATAGCCGCGGGTACGCTGCTGCACAACTGCTTGCCCGGGCCCAAGCCGCAGCGCAGGCAGCCTCAACGCGCCCCGACGGTGCCTCGTCTCGACCGCGTCAACTCCATCAGCTCGCCCCCCTTTAGACAACCTCATAGAGCTGGATGGGCAGGCAATCCGACGTGCAACTGCCCCCATGTCCCGGCTGGGGCGCTCCAGGCCGATGGAATACCGCCTTGGAAAGATCGATGGAGGCAACCGGCTCGTCACCGCCATCGTCCACGTGCCGCACCGTGCCGTTCATGATGATGGCGTAGCCGCCCGGCTCGATGGCCGGCCACAGGAACGACACCGCCGGCCGCGCCCGCACATTGCCCGCGGCGCTCTTGCTCAGGGGACAGGTAAGACCGCCGCCCGCGAGTGCCACGCGCGTGTGGCTCGTGTGCGGCCCGTCCTCACCAACCGTCAGCAGATACGGGCGATTGCCATACTGGTCCAGAGCTTCGACGATGGACGTCACACTGCCCCCCTTCGCAAAACTGCCTAAGGAGCGTATGTGAAATCTATTGGGTGTTCCATGGCAGTCGCTGACGGACTCCCGCGCAGCCGACACACAAACATTTCGTCCCGCAACGACGGCCGATGTCTCACGTTCGCTTCCGGTCGGATCAGGCCCGCAGGCGGGGGAGTTTCGAGGAGCAGGAGCGAGCGCTGGAGGATGCGGACCAGCCGGGTGTGTGCGAAATCGTCCATGGGCCTGTGGGACGTAATGTTTGTGTGTCGGGAACAACCCGAGGGTTGATCGGTGGCGCCAGAGATGGTAAACCAACACCCATGAACGCAACCATTGACCGTGCCGGACGCCTCGTCGTTCCCAAACCGATCCGCGAGGCCGCTCAGCTGCATCCAGGCACCCGGGTGAGATTTCGCGTGCTCGACGGCTGCGTGGAGATCGAGCCAGTGCCGGCGGAGGTCACGTTCAAGCGTTCCGGCACTTCCCTGATCGCGGTTGCGAAGACGGAGGGGGAGACCCTAACCACCGCAGACGTGGAGCGGACCTTGGCCCGGTCCCGTTCCGAGAGCGCATCGAGCCGCCTTCCTTAGGTGACGCGTTATCTTTGCGACACGAACTGCCTGATCGCGTCCGTCTGCGACTGGCACGAACATCATGCTCGGACTCATGCAGAAGTGCAGCGTCGCAACCGAGCCGGGCAGCAACTCGTGCTGGCGACGCATTCGTTGGCAGAGATCTATGCCGTTCTGACGCGCTTGCCCCCGCCGCGACGAATGCGCGGCCAAGATGCCCTAACGCTCATCGAGGGAAACTGGTCCGATACCCCTGCCACGCACCTCACCGCCCGCGAGACTTGGGATGCTTTGCGTAGCGCTCAACTCCGCAACGTGAGGGGCGGACAGATGTATGACGCACTGATCGCCACGGCGGCGCTCAAGGCCAGATCATCCGCCATCCTCACTTGGAACCATCGCAACTTCGAGCCCTTTGCCGGCGACATCAGAATCGAGTCGCCGCCCTGAAGCTCCGAGAACCGGGGACGAGGTGGGAGGTAACGCGGCGCCGGAAGGGACGGTTCGAGGTCGCGGGAGTTGTCGAGGCTGGCGACACGGACTGAACCAGAGGCCCTTCTATGTCTCCAGTCCGAGTTCAATCAGGCGAATCCGTGACATGGCGTTGGTACGCGGACTGCAAGCGGCTCGTATCCCAAGCGGTGCCTGTCCGTGCGTGGGAATCCGCTAGAACCGCAGCAAAGGAGAAATGGACCCACGTCGCCATGCTCGCAACCGGCTGCGAGAGGAAGCCGCGCCGCTGGAGCACTTCGAACACGGATCGTGCGTGCCAGAACGGATTGTGCAGGAGGATGCCGGCGAGCATCTCGCTCGTGCCGATGCACGCTTGCTCGAAGTCGATGAACTGGCTGATGGCGCCGTCATTGATGAAGACGTTGGACGCATTCCAATCGAGCTTTATCAGCATTTCCTTCGAGATGAAGATCTCCTGCGCTGCGCCCCTAAGGCGGTGAAGGATTCGCTCCGACGGTCGCGAGTCCGTCGGGTAGCGATCCAGTGCGGCGAGTACGTCGGCGCGCAGATCTTGCGCTCCAACATCCAAGAAAGGGCGCCCCTTCAAGGCATTCATGTCGCCCTCGACGGATAGCAGGTCCATGACCTTGTGCGCATAGTCTTCGGACAGCCGACAACGCTCGCTTGCGCTCAGTCGAATTGCCGAACAGGGCGCGCCCGGAGCCTTCGTCATGACGATGGCCGGCTCGTGGGGCAGGCATTCAAGTAGGTCCGGGATCAGCGGCGAGTCGCCGTAATGGCGATAGAAGCACACCTCTCGGGCGTACTTCGCGTGGGGATCGCCGTTTTCGTTGTATGCCTTGCGAATGCCCAAGCCGTCTGCCGTGGGCGTGACCACGCTCTTGTTGCCCTGCGGCAACGTCGGAGCAGGCTGTCCGGCGTCCGCCGCGTAAGCCACACGCTCCTCCGCGTAGTTCAGTAGGACCCGGAGGAAATGCTTGCGGCGCGGGCGAGTTCCGTGAGCTCTTGGTCCGGGCCGATGGCTTGGTGGCCTGGGCCGTTGAATGCGTGCAGCATGAGATTGCGCATTTCGTTGCGCTCGCGGGTGGTTAGTTGGGCGTGGGCGGGGCTCGTGAGGAAGTCCTTGTAGGCGGCGCTGGTGTCGCTCTTGGGCATGATGTACATGGGTGTCATGGCTTGGAGGATGGCGGCGCGGCTGTGGGGTGTGCGGTTGACGCCGGCGCGGTGCCAAGTGCGGGCGTCATAGAGGATGATGCTGCCGGCCGGGGCCTCGATCACATCGGCGTCTGGACCGTTGTAGGGGAGGCCGTGTTCGGCGCGGTGGGCGGGGTTGCCCTGTAGTGTCGCAGCCGTGATCCACTCGTCGGGCGGGCCGTGGTCCTTTGTGTGGGAGCCTAGCTTGAACGCTGTGGCGCCGCGTTCGCGGGTGAACTCGGAGACGCAGACGTTGCGCTGCACGCCGAGCACGGTCGCGCCGGTGGGTGTCGGTACAACCCCGGGTGCGCTTATGCCCCAGTGGTAGGGGAAGTCGGAATGCCAGCCCTGCACATTGCGCTTGCCGTCGTCGCGGTGCAGGACGATTAGGGCGGGCGTGTGCCCGAGGCGGATGTCGCCCGTTTGCATGTAGGCGCGGATGAGCCAGAGGGATACGGGTTCGGCGGCGGTTCTGGCGACCGCTGGGTCCACGCTCAGCGCCGCTTGGACATGGCTGTGCGGTTGGTCGCTCTCGCGTTCGTGACCATCGGTGCCGGCGAGGCGCTGCAACGCGTCGACGGTATCGGGCGCGAGGATGGATGTCAGGCAAACCCAGCCGCGCGCGCGGAAGAAGGCGAGGGATTCGGAGGGCAACTGTTCCGGGCCGTGGCTTGGGGTGAATGTGACGGCGGAGGTCGCGGGCTCGCCACTTGCATCGAGAACGCCGTCTTTCGTATGCAAATGCACGCCGTCGGTGCCGGGGATTTCGCTCGCCCGCACGCGCTGGTCCGTCGTTGCATGTCGATACGAACCATCCTTCTCCGCACGCCACATCACGCGATCGTCACCAGTGGCGGAGGTTGTCAATCGGCCGTGACCCACGCCCAGAAAGCTGCCGTCCGGGGCGACCAGAAGTGTGTGATGGGAAGCTGCTGGGGGAATGCGGACGACGGTCTCGTGGGTTTCGACTTGCGCGTTCATGTGCTCGGTTGCTGTCTTGGGCGACACTCCGGGCGGGCTTGTCCTCGGCCGCGTTCGGGCTTGGCCGTAGGGGGCGAGGCTCTGTAATCTTCGGGCGACCAGCGGGTCGCTCCTACGATTCGTCTCGCCGCGAAGTGCTGCGATCGGACAAGCGTACCACCGGTGTGTTCTACCCTTCGCCAGCAGCTTCCCCTTCCTCCCGCAGCCGAAGCATCTCCACCGCGAACCACAGTGCCATCGCGCCGCCTCGGGCATCGACGCCGGTGCTGAAGGGGCGTTCGACGTAGGCTTGTCTCGACTGCAGGGGGCCGGTGCCGATGCACACCTGGTCGAGTTCGCCGCCGGCGCCGATGCGCTCTGCGGCGCCTTGCCACGCTCGGTTCACCACTTCCTGCCAAGGGTCTTCGGGCAGCCAGCCTCGGCGTAGGCCGCGGGCGATGGAGTAACCGATCATGGTGGTGGCACTGTGTTCGAGGTACGTGCTCGGGTCGTCGATGAGTTGGCGCCAGAGGCCAGTCTCGTCCTGATGCTGCGCCAGGGCGGTGAGGTGTTCGATGTGGGTGGCGAGGAGGTCGTCCACGTCGGCCTCGGGGTGGAGGCAGGAGAGAGCTTCCGCGAAGCCCAAGGCAGCGAAGGCGTTGCCGCGGCCCCAGTGCCACGGTGAAGCGCGGCAGTGCCAATAGAGGCCGTTCGGCTGGCAGGTGTCGATGGAGCGCAGGAAGCTCACGAGTTGGTCACGGTAGGACGCTTCGCCTGTGAGGGCGTAGGCGCGCCCAAGGAGGGTGCCGGCGAAGAAGAAGTCCTCGACTCGCACGTCAGGGTCGGCAACGAAGCGGTTGGCTTGGTGGAGCAGGAACTCGCGGTGCTGCGCGGCACCCATGACGGCGAAGAGTTCGTCGGCAAAGCAGGCGAGTGTGAGGCAAGGGGCGGCTTCCGGCACGGCGGCTGGTTCCTGCAACAACGGCTCGGCAATCCGGGAAATCTGCGCTGCCACATCGGTCGGCGACTCTCCCTTGGCCGTTTGGCCGGTGGCGAGGCGGAGCCGGCCGGAGAATGCGACGCCCGTCGGATAGGTGACAGACGAATCCACCTCGTGGCCATAGACAGCGGCGAGAAGCTCGGCGACGGCACCAGGGTTCGGGTTCACTGGTAGCTCCTTGCGATTGCTTTGCCGTTGCAGCGTACTCCGACTGCGGGCGAGAGTGGCGGCACCGACGGCCCAAGAGACTCCGCCGTCGGAACGTCGCTGGCTCCTAGCCGGAGGGCGAGCGGATGCGAGCACACGCGCCCGCTGGGGCGCGCCCTAAAGGGCGCGATGGAGGGCGGGACGCCCTCCTTCCGAAGACGCCGTCACTCGGAACCACGACGCATTCTGGAGGGAGGGCGTCCCGCCCTCCATCGCGCTAGCGCAACTCTCGTGCCGTCCTCAACGCGAGCCTGCCAGGTCTTGTTCGGAAGGGACTAGCGCCTACTAGAATCGGCCCATAGGCGGCCACCGGACTGGAAAGATGATGAACCGACTGCTGAATGCGCTTCGCGAGCAATACGAGCGTGCCCTTCGCTTCGTCAGGCCCCTCGACGGGATCCCGGCACTGCTGCTGCGCCTGATCCTCGCCCCCGTAATGATCCAGGCCGGATGGACGAAGCTGACGGGCTTCGAGGGCACGGTGCGCTGGTTTGAGGGTTCCCTGGGCCTGCCGCTTCCGGAACTCATGGTGGTGCTCGTTATCGGCGCGGAGTTCGTCGGCGGCATCCTCCTGCTCGTTGGTCTCGCCACGAGGCTCGTGGCGATTCCGCTCATGGTGACGATGCTAGTCGCTGCCTTTGCGGTGCATTGGGAGAACGGCTGGCTCGCCATCTCCGATGCAAGCAGTTGGCTAGCGAACGACCGGGTGATGGAAGCCGCCGAGCGCAAGGCCGAAATCCGCTCCATCCTGCGCAAGCACGGCGACTATCGCTGGCTCACGGGACGCGGCAGCGTGACGATCCTCAACAACGGCATCGAATTCGCCGCCATGTACTTCGTGATGCTGTTGTCGCTGTTTTTCACGGGCGGCGGCCGCTTCACCAGCCTCGACCATTGGCTGGCGAGATTGTCCGCTCGTATGGGAAAACCGACCCAACTCGATGATCGTGCGGCACTTTATTCGTAGGGGACGAGTTGTCCCGTCTTGGACGTTTGCGGCGGACGCAACACGGGACGGGACAAGCCCGTCCCCTACGGACCCCATCGACCTTCGCTCGATGACGCCGCAGTACGGCGTCCAAAAAAGTGCCCTTCGTCACCCCGCGTGGCGCAACACCTCGCCGGCCCGTTCGCCCGTGTGCTCGCCATCCACCAGCGTAACGGCGCCGTTGACGAGCGTCGTCTTGTAGCCCTTGGAGCGCTGGATGTAGCGGGGGGCGCCGCCGGGGAAGTCGTGGACGAGTTCCGGCTGCAGTTCCGCCACCTCGGCCGGGTCGAAGACATTGATGTCGGCGCGCATTCCCGGCGCCAGCGTGCCGCGGTCCTTGAGGCCTAGCACGCGGGCGGGCCCCGAGGTCAAGCGGCGGATGCCTTCGCCCATGCTGTAGAGGCCCGTGTCGCGAATCCAGTGCGAAAGGACGAAGCTCGGCCAGCCGGCGTCCATGATCTGCGACACGTGCGCGCCGGCGTCGCCCAAGCTCGGGAAAATGTGGTCGCTGCGGAAGAGATCCCCGAGTTCCTTCAGGCTCTGGTTGAACATGCGCAGGTTGAAGAGGGCCTTGCCGTCGGTCTCGCGGGAGAGGCGCAGGAACGTCTCCACCCAGTGCTCGCCAGCGGCGGACGCCAGGGCTTCAACGTTCATGTCGGGGCCGGCGGCATAGTCCGGCGTCTCGCCGTTGCCGAGGTAGAACACCTGTGCGAGGGGGAACCGGGTCTTTTGCGCTCTGCCTTCCACTACCAGCTTCGCGGCGGTGTCCTCGTCGCGAATCGCCGCTAGGCGACCGGCGAGGTCCATCTTTCGCAACGCGTCCCAAGTCTCGCCCTGGACCGGCAGGTTCGATTGCAGCCCGAACATGAAGCCGGAGCCGCGCACTTGGGTGATGGCGGTGAAGTCGCCGTGTTCGGCAAGCTCTGCAAGATGCTTCGCCTGCTCATTGCCGGAACCTTCCTGCGGGCCGGTGCCGTAGCTGAACAGGATGCGGCCGCGGCTGGTGCTCGCCATCGCCTTCAGCACGTCGAAGTTGGCGCCCACGGCCTGCATGAGGCCGTTGCGGGGACCGACCGCCTTGGCGATCTCCACGAGTTCTTCGGGGTCTGCAAAGGTGCCCGGAATCGAGCGGCCGTCCGGCAGCTTGTGCGGCGCGTAGCGGTTGGTGGAAAAGCCCACGGCGCCGCGGTCGATGGAGTCGGCCACTACATCGGCCATCATCTTGCGCTCATCAAGGGTGGCCTGTTCCTCGACGGCGCGCTCGCCCATGACGTAGAAGCGCACGGCGCAGTGCCCCACCATGCCCGCCACGTTGAGGGCAGGGTTGAGGCGCTCGATGGCGTCGAGATAGCCGCCGTAGCCTTCCCAGTCCCACGGTAGGCCCGTGAGGATGGCGTTCTTGGGGATGTCCTCGACGGTTTCCATCATCGCCGCGAGCAGTTCGACATCCTGCGGCTTGCAGGGCGCGAAAGTCACGCCGCAGTTGCCGAGCAGTGCGGTGGTAACGCCGTGCCAGCTCACCGGCGTCATCTGCGGGTCCCAACCGATCTGGGCGTCGAGATGGGTGTGCAGATCGACGAAGCCGGGGGAGACGAGGTTGCCGGCGGCATCGACTTCCTGCCTGCCCTTGGCGTCCACCTTGCCAACGGCGGTGATGCGGCCGTCATCGATGGCGACATCGCCGGGCGAGGCCTCAGCGCCGGTGCCATCCACGATCTCGCCGCCTCGGATTACGATGTCATGTGCCATTGTGGCTCTCCCGTTGTCGCCCCGCCCTCGCGGAAGCCTGAATGAACCTTGCTGCGTGGTGCCCTTCAGTCGAACGCCGCCACGATCTCCTGTTCCACGCGCTGATAGCTGTCCACATCGCCGGTTCTGATGCCGCCGAACATGATCTCCGCAACGCCCTCACGCTCAAACTCGCCGATACGGTCGATCACCTCGTTCTTCGGCCCTGCCATGGAGCCCTTGCCAAGACTCTGCTGGAAGCGCTCGATCCGCGCCTTGTCGTCGGTGATGAGGAGCGGCATTAGGAGCGTCTTCTTGATCTCGGCCGGATCGCGCCCCACGTCGGCGCAGTGCTTCTCGAGCACATTCATCTTGTGGCGGTAGATCTCCATCGACATGCCCTGCCCTGCCCAGCCGTCGAGGTTGAACACGTCGCCGAACATGGCGAGGGTGCGCAGCGTGCGGCGCTCGCCGGTGCCGCCCACCATGATCGGTGTGTGTGGCTTCTGGTAACAGCCGGGGGAAAGCGGGGCTTGGTCGAGCTGGTAGTACGTGCCGTTGTAGTCCACCGGCCCGTCGGCGGTGAACATCATGCGAATCAGCTCGCACGCTTCCTGAAAGCGGTCCTGGCGTTCCTTCATGGATGGAAGGTCCAGCCGAACGCCTCGTGCTCCCGCTTGAACCATGCCGCGCCCAAGGCGAGGACGAAACGCCCCTTGGAGGCTTGGTCGAGGGTGGCGGCCATCTTCGCCACAAGGGCAGGGTTGCGGTAGGTGTTGCCGAGCACGAGATGGCCGAGTTCGAGCTTCTCGGTCATGCCCGCGGCCACGGCGAGGATGGTGTAACCCTCAAAGGCCGTGAGGTGCTCGTCCTCCCGGCGCCCCGGCGGCAAGAAGTGGTCGGCGAACCAGAGGCTGTTCCAGCGCCCCGCCTCCATGGTTTCGATGGACCGTTGAATGTCGTCCCACGTGGTGCGATAGCAATTGACCTGGACGCCGAACTTCATGGATTCCCCTTCCCGCAGTTCAACCTAGCAACGTGACGGAAAGCGGTGGGGATGTCAACCGGAAATGCCTTGGCCGACTCCTCAAGAAAGCGCCCCGGAAGCCGACCCATCCCACGGGCTCGTCTGGTGGGGAGAGGCCGTTACTCTTGCCTTGTGCGGCCGGCGGCGCGCAAGGCTTGGCGCTCGGCGCGGCGCTCGTCGCCCTTGCGGCGGAGTTCGGCGAGGTTCTCCGGCGACACCTGCATGTAGCGTTCGCGCCATTCGTCGCTTTCCCACCGCCACGGCAGCGCCAGCGTCGTTCGTGGTGCGTGAGCCGCTTCGAAAAGCTCGAGCGCAGAGTCGACGATGCTCGTCTGCATGGCGGCGTCGTCCGGCTTGCCGCAGGGGTTGCCCAGGGGGAAGTCCACAAAGGCGAAGCGGGCGACGCCGCAGTGTTCGACGATGTCGAGAGCGGAACCGAGAACCACGGTGGGGATGCCGTTCGCTTCGAGATGCCGCGCGACCAGACTCACGGTCTGGTGGCACACCGGTCAGACAGGCACCAGCAGCGCGATGTCGGCAGCATCTTCGCGACAGCGCCTGAGGATTTCCGGGGCGTCCACCTCACGGGTGCGGCGTTTGCTGTAGTCGGTCGGGACGCAGTGGAAGCGCTCGGCCAAGTCACCGATGCGACCCTCCTCGCGGGCGGCCAAGAGCGGGGCCACCGGGAAGTAGCTGCCGCGATCCTCCATGTGGGTCGCGTTCTTGTCCCAAGAGAGGTCATTCGCATACAGGCGTTCGGGTGGGGGCACGAGCGGTGCGGAAGCTACGTAGCGCGGGTCCGATGCCTCCCGGTCATATAGCGCCGCCGTCGTGATCAGAACCAGCTTCGACTCCGCCAAGGGCTTCGGCATGGGAGAAAACGGCGCGTCGTCAAACTGCGCCCACGTATAGGCACGTGTGAAGCCCTGCGCCTCGTAGTAGAGGCGCGAACGCTCCATGTAGGGGACAGGCTGGCGGTTCACGCCGTCGAGCATAGCAGCGTTGACGGCCAGCCTTCCCGCGGTGCCTCCGCTCGGTTGAAATCGGCCGCAATGGCCCCCACGTTTGACTGCCAAAGATAGTGCGCGGTGGCCGTGACGTTCCAACGTCGTGGTGCATCGTTGCACAGAGAGTCCGTTGCGTCAGAATTCGCGCACGCAAGAGGGAGATGCATGAACGGTATTCAGAGAATGCTCGTGCCCAGGCGAACGCTCGCCCTTTGGGCACTCGCCGCAACGCTGCTGGCCCTGCCGGCGCTCGGCCATGACGGCAAGCTCACGTTCGCGCCGGTGTTGCGCGACGTGGCGCCGGCAGTGGTCAACATCTCCGTCGAGAGTTCGCGGGAGGTGCGCAACCCCTGGTTCAACGACCCGCGCTTTCGGCGCTTTTTCGGCATTCCGGAAGACGCTCCGCAGCAGATGACGCGGCGGGCCCAGAACGTCGGCTCCGGCGTCATCATCGATGCCGACGAAGGGTTGGTGGTCACCAATCAGCATTTGGTGCGCAACTCCGACCGGATCCGGGTGAGCCTGAAGGACGGTCGCTCGTTCGATGCCGAACTCGTCGGCAGCGATCCGGGCACGGATGTGGCACTGCTCAGCATCGAGGCGGAAGAGCTCACGCAATTGCCGCTGGCCGAGGCCGAGTCGCTGGAGGTGGGGGATTTCGTCATCGCCATCGGCAACCCGTTTCGGCTGGAACACACCGTCACCGCCGGCATCGTCAGCGCCTTGGGGCGCACTGGGCTCATCCGGCAGGGCTACGAGGACTTCATTCAGACCGATGCATCCATCAACCCCGGCAATTCCGGGGGTGCGCTGGTGGATTTGGACGGGCGCCTCGTCGGCATCAACACCGCCATCTTCGCGCCTTCCGGGGGCGGCGCCGGAGACGGGTTCAACGTCGGCATCGGCTTTGCGGTGCCGGTACACATCGTCCGCGGCGTGGTGGACCAGCTCATCGAATTCGGCGAGGTGCGCCGCGGCCTCCTCGGCGTGTTGATCGAGGACGTAACGCCCGAACTGCGCGAAGCCCTGGACCTGGCGGATGACGTGACCGGCGCCTGGGTGGCCCGGGTCGTTGAACGTAGCGCCGCGCAGGAGGCCGGTGTCCAGGAAGGCGACATCATCACCTCGCTCGACGGCGACGATCTTGCGACCTCGGCGGAACTGCGCAATCGCGTGGGCCTCATGCGCGCCGGCGACAACGTCACTCTAGGCGTTCTGCGCGACGGCGAAGAACGAATCCGAATCAAGGCCACCATCGGCGAACCCGAACGCCAGACCATCGCCGGCGCCTCGTCCTCATCCAAGCTGGAAGGCGTTGAGTTGCGCAATCTCACGGACGACCACGAGCGGTTCGGCGCGATCAGTGGCGTCGAGATAGCGAGCATCGAGCGCAGTTCGCTCGCCTGGCGTTCCGGGCTCCGGCAGGGCGACGTCGTGCTGTCCGTGAACCGTCAGGTGGTGGGATCCGTGGAGGAGTTCGACGCCGTCACCGCCGAACAAGGCGGCTTGCTCGCACTGCGTGTGCAGCGGGGCGAAAGCCGGCTCTTCATCACGATTCGCTGAACGTTGCCGCCCCGTGGCGGTCGTACCGATCGACACGGCGAACCGCAGCCTCATCCAAGTCGGCCAAAGGAACCTACGATCCACAACATGGAACAGTCACAATCCTCTTCGGCCACGACCGACCTTGCCGCCGAAGTCACCGCGGTTCAGGAACGCTTCGACGCCGTGAAGGCCGAGGTGGGCAAGGTCCTCGTGGGGCAGGACGAGCTCCTCGGACGCTTGCTGCTCGCGCTTCTGGCCGACGGTCACGTTCTGCTCGAAGGCGTGCCGGGCCTCGCTAAGACCCTCACCGTCAGCACTCTTGCCGACACCCTCGACTGCACGTTTTCCCGCATCCAGTTCACGCCGGACATGCTGCCGGGCGATGTCACCGGCACGCAGATTTTCAATCCCCGCGAGGGCAGCTACTCCGTGCGCAGGGGGCCTGTGTTCGGCAACCTGGTGCTGGCGGACGAGATCAACCGCGCTCCGGCCAAGGTGCAGGCGGCGCTGCTCGAGGCCATGCAGGAACGGCAGGTGACCCTCGGCGAGGAAACGTTCGGCCTCGAGGAGCCGTTCCTCGTCATGGCGACGCAAAACCCCATCGAACAGGAGGGCACCTACCCACTCCCGGAAGCGCAGCTCGACCGCTTCATGGTGAAGCTCAAGGTGGGCTATCTCAGCCGCGACGACGAGGTGCGGGTGATCGACCGCATGGCCGGCGCCGGTCGCGTTCCGCAGGCGAGCAGCGTGATGGCGGCGAGCGAAATCCTCACCGCTCGGGACGCCGCGCGGCTCGTGTTCGTGGATGACAAGGTGAAGCGCTATGCCGTGGATCTGGTCGCGGCAACCCGCGATCCGGCGGCATCGGGCCTCGCTGAGCTCGCCAACCTGATCGAGTTCGGCGCCTCGGTGCGCGCCTCCCTCAACCTGGTGAAGCTGGCGAAGTCGCACGCCTTGCTGGCGGGTCGCGCATACACGAGCCCGCACGATGTCAAGACGGTCGCGCCGGACGTGCTGCGTCACCGCGTCGCCGTCACGTATGAGGCAGAGGCGGAGGGCAGGAGTTCCGACGATATCGTGGAAACCATCCTCGCCCACGTCGAAGTGCCCTAGTGTCGTGTCATGTGTCTTTTGGCGCATCAGCGGTCGCCCCTTGGTTCGTGGCAAGGCGCGTCCCGCAGGCAATGGCAGGTCCCCTTGGCAAGGGGCGCAACGCCGCCACGGGGCAAGGGGCGAGCGCCCTTCGGGAGCGCCGCGCTCTGATGCGCTAAAAGACGCATGACACGACACTAGCCTCAACCCGGATAGACCCATGCTCCCCGCGGAGATCGTCCGACAAGTCCGCCGCATTCAGCTTCGCACCGGGCGACAGGTGGCGGACGTGCTTGCCGGAGCCTATGTCTCGGTGTTTCGCGGGCGCGGCGTGGAGTTCGACGAGGTACGACCCTACATCCCCGGCGACGACGTGCGCACGATCGACTGGAACGTCACCGCCCGAGTCGGCACGCCGTTCGTCAAGCGCTACATCGAGGAGCGCCAGCTCACGGTGCTGCTGTTGGTGGACATGAGCGCCTCCCTCGACTTCGGCTCGGCTCACCGTTCCAAGCGCGAGGCGGCGGTGGAGTTTTCCGCGCTGGTGGCCTTCTCGGCCATCTACAACGACGACAAGGTGGGCCTGCTGCTGTTCCACCGCGACGTGGACGAGTACATACCCCCGCGCAAGGGACAGAAACATGCCCTGCGGGTGGTGCGGGAAGTGCTGGCGCGGGGTCAGGAGGAGTCGGTCAGGACGGGCCGCGGGCCACGCGGGATGGTTGCTGCAGCGCTGACGCGCTTGCGGGCGGCGCGCGAGCGACTGCGTCGGCAGAGCGGCATGCCGCGGGGACAGCGTCGAGGCACTGACATTGCCCACGCCCTGGAGTTCTGCCGCCGCGTGCTGCCGCGGCGTGCCGTGCTGTTTCTCGTCACGGATTTCCTCGATACCGCCTGGATCGACGCAGTTCGCGGCGCGGCGCGTAAGCACGACGTGGTGGCGGTGCGCGTCACCGATCGCCGCGAAGCGGAACTCGCGCCGGCGGGCCTCGTGACACTGCGAGATGCCGAGACCGGCGCCGAGCGGCTCATCGACAGCGGCGACCCAGCGTTTCAACGGGCCTATCGCGAGGACGCCGCTGCCCGCGGCGACGCCCTGCGTCGTGATTTGCGCGCCTCCGGCATTGATCTCATAGACATCGACGCGTCTGGTTCCGTCGTGGACCCCTTGCTCGCCTTCCTTCGCATGAGGGAGCGGAGGAACCGCCGGTGAGGGCGCCGCAACAGGCCTTTGCTGCAATCTGGTTTGCGACGCTTCTGGTCGCGAGCGGTTGCCAGCCGGACGAGTCTGAAGGCGACTCACCAGCGGCCGAGCAAGAGGAGCCCTTGGCTGTCGCGACCGAGGAAGGTCCGGTCAAAGCCCTCGTGACGCTGTCGCCCGCAACGCCCCGACTGGGTGACAGTCTCCTTCTCACGCTGACGGTGACTGCCCAGGCTTCCGTCACGGTCGAAATGCCGGCCTTCGGCGAGGCGCTCGGCCGCTTCGCCATCATCGACTTCGCGCCGCGCGAGGAAGTGGCCAGTGACGGCGCGACCACGGCATCGCAACGCTACACGCTCGAGGCGCCACTAAGCGGCCGCCACCGCATTCCGCGGCTGCGCATCGAGTACACGGATGAGCGTGGTGGCGGCGCCAGCGCACAGACGAGGGAGCTGCTCACGGAGGAACTCCCGTTCGTCATCGAGTCTGTGCTGCCGGATGGAACGGTGGCGGATGCCTTGCTGCCCATGCGTGCTCGACTCGAAGAACCTGCGGCCGGCGTTGCGTTCTGGGGCGCGGGTGCGGCGATTGGGCTCGCAGGCTTGGCGGCACTCGCGATCTGGCTGTGGCGTCGTCACCGCGCCATGGCAACCCTGCGCGAGCGCGAGTCGGCCTTCGAGCGCGCCATGCAACGGCTCGAACGGCTCGAGTTGCAGGGGGTGCCCGACGATGCTGCCGCCGGGCCCTGGTATGTCGAGCTCTCCGACATCGTTCGTCGCTACATCGAAGAGCGCCTCGCCGTGCGAGCCCCAGAGCTCACCACGGAGGAGTTCCTGCGCGAGGCGGGGCGGAATGCGGAGTTCTCGCACGGCCATCGCGACCTGCTCGCAGACTTCCTCGCACGCTGCGACCAAGTGAAGTTCGCCGCCCACAGACCCGGTGCGGAGGAGTCCCGGCGAGCCCTGGACGCGGCGCGGCGGTTTCTCGCGGAGACCGGGGACGCGATGGCGGCGCCACCACGAGAACAAGCGGTGACGGCGTGATTGGCGCGCTGGAGTTCCGTGATCCAGCGCTTGGCCTCTTCCTCCTGCTGGTGCCGCTCTTGTACCTGCTGGCGCGACGCGGCGGCGGCGTGGTTACCTTCTCGTCGGTGCAAATCGTGCCGGCGCGGAGCCCCGGCCTGCGCGTACGCCTCGCCTTTCTGCCCGACGCCTTGCTGGCGATCGCTTTCGTGGCATTGGTGGTCGCAGCAATGGGGCCCCGGATCGGCGAACAGTTCAGTCGCATTCAACGTGAGGGCATCGCCATCATGATGGTGGTGGACCGCTCAAGCTCCATGCAGGCGCTGGACCTGGATCCGGATCGGACCCGTCTTGACGTGGTCAAGGACGTGTTCGAGCGCTTCGTGCTCGGCGGCGACGAGTTGCGCGGTCGCCCGGACGACGCCATTGGCCTTGTGGGCTTCGCCGCCTACGCCGACACGGCTGCACCACTCACCCTCGACCACGAGAACCTAGCCGCCGCGGCTCGCGATCTTGACTTCGCCCGGGTGCGTGGCGAAGACGGCACCGCCATCGGCGATGCGCTGGGCCTCGCGGTGGAACGGCTACGAGAGTCACCCGCCCGCTCCCGCATAGCCGTGCTGCTCACAGACGGGGTGAGCAACGCCGGCGTCGAAACCCCGGAGGGTGCCGCTGAGCTTGCCCGCAGTCAGGACATTCGCGTGTACACCATCGCCGCCGGCAGCGAGGGCCTGGCGCCAATCCGGGTGCAAGACCCGTTCACCGGGCGCATGGTGCTGCGGCAAATGCCGGTGGAAGTGGACGAAGCTACGCTTGCGGAAGTGGCCGAGCGCACGGGCGGGCGCCACTTCCGCGCCACCGACGCCGACACCCTGGTGGATGTCTATGCCGAGATCGATGGCCTCGAACGCACCCGCATCGTCGAGGACCGCATGCGGCAGTTCGACGAATACTACGGGCTGCCGCTGGCGGCAGGGCTATTGCTGGCGGCATTGGCGTGGCTGCTGCGCGCGAGTGTCTTTGCGAGGTCGCCGTGACAGGCGCAGTGACTTTCGCGGCCCCGGTGTGGGTGCACTTGGTGTGGCCGGCGCTTGCCCTCACGCTGCTGTTCGCCTGGCTGGAACTGCGCGGCCGCGATGCCTTCGGCAGCTTCGTCGCCGAGCCCATGCACCCTGCCCTGGTCCAGCAAGCGACTGCCGGACGCCGGTATGCACGCCTGGCACTGGTGCTCGCGACCATGCTGCTCGGCATCGTCGCGCTCATGCGCCCACAAACGCCGGGCGGCACCGAAACCCTCTCCTCCCGCCCCCTGCGCGCCGACATCATGGTGGCCCTCGACGTGTCGCGCAGCATGTTGGCCGAGGACGCCGCGCCGAACCGCTTGGCGCGAGCCCGAGCGGAAATCGCCGAGTTCGTCGACCGCGTGCGCGGACACCGCGTGGGGCTCATCGCCTTCGCCGGCCGCGCCAGCGTGATGGCGCCGCTCACTTCGGACTACGGTTACTTCCGCCTCGTGCTACGCAACGTGGACACGGACTCCGCCGGCCGCGGCGGCACCCGCATCGGCGACGCAATCCGTCGCGCCACCGCCGCCTTCGGAGCCAATCGCGGCGTGCCCCGCGTGCTGCTGCTCATCACCGACGGCGAGGATCACGACTCGCTGCCCATGGACGC
>VXSY01000007.1 GCA_009837725.1 Gammaproteobacteria bacterium
CCCGCCCTCCATCGCGCCGCAAGGCGCGCAGAACACTCGCTGCACCACAAGGATGTGCGCTCTCGCGCGCGCGGTGGAGGGCAGGACGCCCTCCCTCCAGAGCACGGCGACGCGAGAGGCCAACGCATCCGCTCGCTTGCTTTGCAGCCATGCCGGTCTCCCGTTGTCAGAAGACGTTGGGCCAGGGCTATTCCTTCCCGTCGGCATTCTCGTCCGGTTCGAGCTTCAATGATGCCGAGTTCATGCAGAACCTCGCGCCCGTGGGCGGTGGGCCATCCGGGAACACATGCCCCAAATGCGCGTCACAGCGCGCGCAAAGGACTTCGACGCGCACCATGAAGTGGGAGCGATCTTCCCGCACCGCCACGGCGTCGTTGCTCACCGGCTGATAGAAGCTGGGCCAGCCGCAGCCGGCGTCAAACTTGGTGTCGGACTCGAACAACGGAGCGCCGCAGCAGCGGCAGTTGTAGTCACCGTCGGTGGTCGTGGCCCAATACTCGCCGGTGAACGGGCGCTCCGTGGCCGCGTGGCGGGTGACTTCGAACTCAAGCGGCGTGAGCTGATCGCGCCATTCTTGCTCGGACTTCACGACCTTGTCCGCAGGTGTTGCCTCGCCGTTTTGCCGTTTGCCCATCGCCTGCTCCTTCCGCTCTAAAGACGCGGGTGACCGTGCCTGCGATGCTACCATTGCGCGCCTCACCAACCCCACCGCCCTGCCACGCCGGAAGACGCCCCATGACGACCGCCGACGAAGCCCCCTTGCGCCTGACGCCCATCGGCCAGGTGCCAATCCACAAGTCCACCAAGCTCGCGGATGTCTGCTACGACATTCGCGGCCCGGTGCAGGCCGAGGCGCATCGGCTTGAGGAAGAGGGCCATCGTGTCCTCAAGCTGAACATCGGTAATCCGGCGCCGTTCGGCTTCGAGGCGCCGGAGGAAATCCTGCGTGACGTGATTCACAACCTGCCGGGTTCCCAAGGCTACTGCGACTCCAAGGGGCTCTATTCGGCGCGCAAGGCGGTGATGCAGGAATGCCAGCGCATCGGCATCGAAGGTGTCGACATCGACGACATCTTCGTCGGCAACGGGGTATCGGAGCTCATCGCCATTGCCTTGCAGGCACTGCTCAACGACGGCGACGAAGTGCTGCTGCCGGCACCGGACTACCCGCTTTGGTCCGCGGTGGTGCGGCTTTGCGGCGGTGTGCCGGTTCACTACCGCTGCGACGAGAGCGAAGGCTGGGCGCCGGACCTCGACGACATCCGCGCCCGCACCAACCGTCGCACCCGAGGCATCGTCGTCACCAACCCCAACAACCCCACCGGTGCGGTCTATCCCAAGGAGACGCTCGAAGACATCACCGAGTGGTGCCGGCGTCGGGGCCTCGTGCAATTTGCCGACGAGATCTACGACAAGGTGATCTACGACGGCGTCAAGCACCATCCGCTGGCGTCGCAGTCCACGGACGTGCTCACCCTCACCTTCAACGGCCTGTCCAAGGCCTACCGCGCCGCCGGCTTCCGCAGCGGCTGGATGGTGGTGAGCGGCCCGACCGAACGCGCCACCGACTACATGGAAGGCATCAACATCCTCGCCTCCATGCGACTGTGCGCGAACGTGCCAGGGCAGCACGCCATCCAGACGGCGCTCGGTGGCTACCAGAGCATCGAGGCGCTGGTCTGCCCGGGCGGCCGGCTGCACGAACAGCGCAACGTGGCGTGGCGGATGCTGAACGAAATCGAGGGCGTGAGCTGCGTCAAGCCAGACGGCGCGCTCTACCTCTTCCCCAAGCTCGACACGGCCCGCTTCAACATCCAGGACGACGAACGCTTCGTCCTCGACCTCTTGCGCCGGGAGAAGATCCTGCTGGTGCAGGGCACCGCCTTCAACATCCCCACACCGGATCATTTCCGCGTCGTATTCCTCCCCCACGCGGACGACCTGGAAGACGCCTGCAAGAGAATCGGCGGGTTCCTGGACGGTTACAGACAGTAGAGCGGCGCGCGGGGGCTTAGGCCCGGGCAGGCTCCGCGAGTTCCACCACCCGTTCGGCGATGGCCAGCGATGACGTGAGGCCAGGGGATTCGATGCCGAGGAGGTTGACAAGGCCCGGGACGCCGCAGTCTTGGGGGCCTTCGATGAGGAAATCCAGCGCCGGGGCACCGGCCGGTGCCAGTTTCGGACGGATGCCCGTGTAGCTCGGATGCAGGCGCGACTCGTCTAGGGCTGGGTAGTAGCGGCGGATGGCGGTGACGAAGCGGTCGAAGTTGGCGGAGTCGAAGCTGTAGTCGTCGTCTTCCTGCCAGATCACGTCTGGGCCGAATTTGGCCTGACCGCCCATGTCGAGGGTGACGTGAACGCCAAGGCCGCCCGGCTCGGCGACGGGATAGACCAGGCGCTCGAATGGCGAACGGCCAGAAAGAGCGTAGTAGTGGCCCTTGGCGAAGTAACCCCGGTGCGCGCCGCCCACCTGCGCCGCCATGTTTGGTGCGTTCAGCCCCGCCGCGTTGATCACCAGATTGGCGTCGAGCTCGTAGCCATCACACGCGACCCGCACGCCACCGGCAATCGCCTTGAGTTCCTGAACGGTCGTGAGGAAAGCGATCATGCCGCCGCCGGCTTCGATGTCGCCCACGAGACTCAGCATGAAGGCATGGCTGTCGATGATGCCGGTGGACTCGGAGAAGACCCCGGCGAGCGCGTCCACTTCCGGTTCAAGCTCCAGCACTTCGTCCCGATCCAGCCAAGGCAATTCGCCAACGCCGTTGATGCGCGCCTGCGTTTGATAGTCCTGCAGCACGCCGAATTGCTCCTCGGAAGTGGCGACGATGATCTTGCCGATGCGCTTGTGCGGCACCTTGTAGGCATCGCAGTGGGCATAGAGCATGGCCTTGCCGCGCACGCACATCTCGGCCTTGACCGAGGCCGTGGGGTAGTAGATGCCAGCGTGGATGACTTCCGAGTTGCGGCTCGAGGTTTCCGAACCGATCACGTCGTGCCGTTCGAGCACGATCACCTCGCGTCCGGCGCGGGCCAGTGCGCGCGCCGCGGCGAGGCCCACGACACCGGCACCGATCACGACCACGTCGCAGCGTTCAGCCACGAGTCCGCTTCTGGCCCAGCCATGCACGCCCGCGGTTGAGGGCGCCGCGTCCCTTCTCCCAAGCCCGTTGGGCACCGCCGCCGGCGACGAAACGCTCGGTCAGCGTCTGTTGATCGCCGTCGAAGTTGCGCCACAGTGCCTCGACATAGGGGCTTCCGGTGGCGGCCAGACGGCGATACAGGCCCTCTTGCTCGAT
>VXSY01000021.1 GCA_009837725.1 Gammaproteobacteria bacterium
CCTCAACGGTGGGCACGAGCACCTTGCCGCCCATGTGGCCGCACTTCTTCACCGAGGCGAGCTGATCTTCGAAATGCACCCCGGCCGCGCCGGCGGCAATCATGGACTTCATCAGTTCGAAGGCGTTGAGCACGCCGCCGAAACCGGCTTCCGCATCGGCAACGATGGGCGCGTAGAAGTCGATGCCGTCGTCGATCCCCTTCGCCCACTGGATTTCGTCCGCGCGCCGGAAGGCGTTGTTGATCCGGTTGACCACCGTCGGCACCGAGTTCACGGCGTAGAGCGACTGATCCGGATACATCGTCTCGGAGTCGTTGTTGTCCGCAGCCACCTGCCAGCCGGAGAGGTAGATGGCCTTGATGCCGGCCTTCACCTGCTGCACCGCCTGCCCGCCGGTGACGGCGCCAAGGCAGTTCACGAAGTTCTCGGTTTGCAGCAGCTCCCAAAGCTTGTCGGCGCCATGCGCCGCCAGCATGCTGCGGTGCGGAATCGTCCCGCGCAGCTTCACCACATCCTCCGCGGAATAGCCGCGCTTCACGTCCGTCCAACGGGAGTTGGTGATCCATTCGTCCTCAAGCTCGGCGATCTGCAGGGCACGGGACTTGCGGGGCACGAAGTGCAGGGCCATGGGCGGGGTTCCTTTGCTGATTGGTGGGGGCAAAGGGCGCGCATTGTAGCGGCGGAAATGGGGAATGGAAGGGCAATTCTTGCATCGGTGACCCGGACGCCGCGATGACTGGTCCGCCGGGGCTCCGGGTGCAGCTGTTTGGGCGTAGGAGACTTCCCACGGGTGTGTAGGACGAGATGTTTGTGTGTCGAGGACGGGGTCCGGCCTCCGGTGTTTCGGCCCGGATTTTTCCAGTGCTTGGCTTATGATTCCATTGAGCGGGTGGGCAAGAACGGCTATGCGAGCGGTTTTGGCGCTGATGTTGTTTGGTCTTGCGGCTTGCACGAGCCAGCCGGCGGTGCTGCAGATTTACGACGCCGACCAGGATGATTCCCATGTCGTGCAAGCGCTGGTGGCATTTGCTCAAGAGCGCGAGTTGGAGGTGGAGAGGCCCACTGTCTCGCCCGTAAGGGACAGTGGTGTGGTCGTTCTGTATGGCCGCGAGTGGGTGAGCTTTTCGTCTGCAATGGAAATCGTCGAACTTTTGGAAGCAATGGGCATTGCCGGGCGTGCAGTCGAGGGGCGGTTGCAGAATCACGTGGTTACGAGGGGGCATGTCGCGGTGTTCCTCGACCGCAACGGCGATGGCGCGATGCAGGACTCTGAGGGGTCTGAGGAGATCCGCGAGCTTCTTTGCACACGGGAACAGGGCGAGGCCGTCGTGCTGCTGTTCGAGAACCATGACCTGGAGATCCACACCTACATCTGGGAGGGCGAGACGGTCTCTGGCCAGAACTACCACGGCGAGTGGGATGCGACGGACGGAATCGTGTCCCTCGCACTCGAGGGCCAGAGCCGCCTGGAATACGAGCCGAACAGCGCATGCCTGGCCACGCCGCCACAGGCATCGCGTCCTTGCCGGGGCACTTTGCGGTGGTTGGAGGGCGACGCGATTCCGGTGTTGGTGGGCTGCGACCTGCGAGTCCGCGAAGTGGACATGGGGTTCGGCGAGGGCTGACTAGAATGCGCCGGTGGCGCAGATGAGGAAGGCGTTCGGGGATCGTTGAGACAGAGGAGTGAGGGAATGTGCATCCAGACATTGCGGCGCTGCGGTGCGCTCTCGGCGCTGGCGTTGCTTTGCGGGGCCTGTCAAGAGGAGTCCGATCCGGATTGGCAGCTCGTGGAAGCGTATGTGACGCTTGACACCGCTTGGCACGCCAAGGACATCGAAGTTGGGCGCTCCGCCGCTTCCGCCGAGGAGAAGGAAGCGCGCCGCGAGGCCGAAGTTGGCCCGCATCCGGACATCACGCTGGCGGTGACCGCTGCTCGTGCGATCGTCGGCGTTGAAGGGCACCCACGCACGCTCGATGCGGCGGAGTTTCTTGTCGACCATCCGTATGGGCTGTCGAAGACGGCCAGCGAGGACATCGAACTCGGCATCGACACGTTGGTGGACGGTCTCGGCCCGGACTGGGCGGTGGTGCAGGCGTATCTCGACGACAACAACGCCTGGCAAGAGGCGCAGAACGAGATCGGTGCGTCGGACGACTCTGACGAAGAGAAGCGGCGACCCTGGGACGAACTTGGCAACCCGCCGGTAGTTGCTCGTGCCCTCGGCGCGGCAACGGCGATCCTGCGCGCCGATGGGCATGAGCGACTGACCGATGCCGCCATCTTCCTGCTCGGCAGAGAGGTGGCGGTTGGCCGTGGGACGCTACCTCGGATGGTCGAGGCGACAGCGCGGTTGCTCGACGCGGCGCCGGAGCACGACGAATGGCCCAAGCGCTTGTACTACCTTCAGTGGCCGCGAACGCGCGGCGACGATGAGAGGGAAGCCATCGATGCCATGCTCGCCGATGTTGTGGAGCGAGCCGTCGATCCGGTGGCGCGGGCGACTGCTCGCTACTACGCGGCGGCGGGATTGATGCGTGACAGCAATGCGTGGAGCTTGTCTGACGAGGATCGCCGGGGCTTCCGTGAACGCGCCCTTGCGCTGGCGACGGGTCTCAGCGAGGGCGTGGAGGACGAGGAGATCGTCGAACGGCTCGGCGCACTGGACGAGGAAGGCCAGCCGCGGAACGCAACCTTGGCAGAGGCGCAAGAGCATCTCCTCTACCGGATCAACCACACCACTGTTGGCGCCACGGTGCCCGACGTGGTCGGGACGCGGCTCGACGGCACGGAAGAGGCGCTGTCTGCCTACGCCGGCAAAGTCGTCCTCGTAGACTTCTGGGCCACTTGGTGCGGCCCCTGCATCGCGGTCTTGCCGAAACTGCGGGAGTTGCACGACTCGCTAGCGGCGGACCAGTTCACGCTGTTGGCCGTGAGCGTTGACGAGGAACTCGAGTCCGTGACCGATCTCATGCAGGACGAGCCCATGCCCTGGGCGAACTGGCATGTGGGCACGCAGGGCGAGATCGTCGATCGTTGGCACGTGCGCGCATTTCCAACGTATGTGCTCTTGGACCGGGATGGGACGATTCTGGCGCGCACCACAGGATGGTCCGACGAACTGGCCAAGCTCGTTCGGAAGGCTGCGACCGGGGAACCGAGAAGCGCATAGCGCTGCTGGCCCAATGGTCACCATGCCTTGCATTTGGCAGTGCAAGGTTGAGCTTGAGCTATGGTCGAAAGTGGTGTACGGATGAGTTGAGTCGTGCGGCGTGCCTCTGC
>VXSY01000078.1:0-21328 GCA_009837725.1 Gammaproteobacteria bacterium
TGGTGTAGATCTCCCAGCGGATGTCGCCCGGGTCTCGCACCCACACCTTGTCTTGCTCGGCGTGGCAACACACCACGCCATCTTCCACCTCGGTCGCAAGCCCCGACGCCGCGAGCCGCTTGGTCTCGGCGGCCACTGCGGCGGTGGCCTCCACTTCGACGCCGAGGTGATTGAGCCGATCCGGCCCCTCCTGCTCGAACAGCACCAGCTTCAGCGGTGGGTCCGCGACCTCGAAGTTGGCATAGCCCGGGCGCTCCTTGTGGGGTGAGACGCCGAACAGGCGGCTGTAGAAGGCGACGGCTTGGTCGATGTCGGGCACATTGATCGCAACCTGCACTCTTGCCATAGCGTCTCTCCGGCGGTTGTGTCCACTGTATATGCGGCCAAACGACGTTAGCACAAGGCGCGGGCCCCATCCTCCAGCCGCTGTCGATGCGGCTATACCGACTCGAAGGCGGGGGGATGCACGATCGCGTCACCCGGGCTGCTGTTCCTTGCGAGAGCGAGTCCCATGAGATTGGGTCCCTCGTAGGGGCTAGTCATGCCCCGAACCATCTGTTCGTGGAAGCCGAAGCGGCGATAGTAGGCGGGGTCGCCGAGCACGACCAGCATTGCGGCTCCCTGCTCCTTGGCACGGGCGATTCCCGCCTCGATAAGGGCTGCGGCGATGCCTTGCCGGCGCCAGCTTGCGGTCACGGCAACCGGTGCCAATGCCAGGCAACCCTTGGGCGCGACAAGGCGCGAGAAGACGACGTGGCCGACGATGGCATCGCTAGCGAGCGCGACGAATGAAAACGCCGTGTCGCCGTCCTGACGAAGCTGCCGCACTAGGTTTGCCTCGGCCTCGGTGGGAAAGCATTCGAGGAGCAGCGCGTGTACCGCGTCCGCATCGTCGGGCCTTTCGTCGCATATGGAGATGTTGGTGAGGTTCGTCGGCATATGCTGCTGGCCTTCGGGTCCCTGCTCGGTGAGAATCTGCGAGGACGTTGGGAGGGTTTCGGCCGCCGGGTGATTGCACCATCATAACGACGCCAAGGGCCGATCGCTGGCTGGGGCCGTGCGGCCCAGAGACGAGGGGGAACATGACGCAAATCGCGGGCCCGGCCGGCGTCTTGGAGCTGGCCGTAGATGAGAGAGGCGGCGACTGTGCCCTGCTTTGCCACCCGCATCCACTTTATGGCGGCTCCCTGCACGACGCCGTGCTGGGCCTCGCCGAGGAAGCATGGCAGCGCCAAGGCGGCAGTTCGATCCGCTTCAACTTCCGTGGCGTTGGCGCAAGCGAAGGCAGTTTCGACGGCGGCGACGGCGAGGCGGAAGACGCCGCCTGCGTCGCAAACTGGGCGCGTGCCACGCTCGGCGCCAGAACACTCACCCTGCTCGGCTATTCCTTCGGCGCCGGTGTCGCATGGCGTACCGCCGCCGAACTCGACGACATTGCCCAAATCGTACTGGTGGCACCGCCCATGCCGTCGATGGACTTCCCGCACCGAATCGCGCCCCCCACCGTGCTCATCCACGGTGACCAAGACGACTTTGTTGACGCGGCCTTCGCTACCAAGTGGGCGGCTGACCAGGAGTCCGCGCGCCTGATCACGTTGCAGGGCGCAGACCATTTCTTTTCCGGCGCGGCCAATGCGCTCGCCGCCGCATTCGACACGGCGTTTGGGGCTCGCAAAGGCTCCGGCTGACTTCAGATCCCAATCATCCGCTGCTGATAGTTGTGCAGCACCTCGGTGCGAGTCACTTCGTCAAGCCGGATGGGCTGATCTGCAAGCGGCTGGTAGCAATAGGGCTGCTCCTCGGGAAACCGCTGCTTGCGGGCGTCGATGGCGAGCGGGATGAGTCGGCTGCTTGATTCGATGTAGGCATCGCTGTAGGGCTCGGGCGCCCAGCCTTGCACACCGGCCACCGACGAGCGACGGTGAAAGCCGAACACGAACGTGGCACGGGGCGTGGCGGAGGTGTTGGGAAACGAGCCGTGCACCACCTGGCGGTTGCACATGGCCACGTCGCCTGGGTTGCAGAGCATCGGCACCGCCCCTTCGAGCCGATCGGAGCCGCTGTCGGCCATCATCGCCTTGAGGTCGGCCTTGCCGCCGGCGTGGGTGCCGGGCACCACCCAAAGGGCGTTCTCCGGTGAGGTCGGGTAGAGGTTCACCATGAAGTTGAAGCCGTGGGTACCGCGGTCGAGTTCCGGGCTCTGCCAGTGCGTGGTGCCGTCTTGATGCCACGACACGGCGGCGCCCAGCCGAGCTTGCTTGAACCAGATGACTTCGGTGAAGGGCGTGAAATCGGCTCCGTTCACCGCCTCGGCCACGGCCAATAGCCCAGGGTGGCCATAGACGCGCAGCGTGCTGTCCATGAACTGCAGGATGCCGCCGATTTGCAGCAACACTTGCGCCGGCGAGCCTTTGGGCGCGTTCGGCTCCCGCATCCTTATCTGATAGCGCCCGCCCGTGGTCTCCGTGGCCCCGTAGGGATCCGTCAGGGGCTTGACGAACCGAAACAGCTTCCGCTGTGTCTCGTCACCCACCGCGGGCCGACCCTCGGCATCGGTTTCGGCCCCAGAAGCAACGGGCGCCCGCGCCACAAGCTCATCGAACTCGCCCTTGAGCTCCGCCATCTCCTCGCCATCGAGCGCACCTTCAAAGACGTAGAAGCCGGTGCGCCAATAGGCGTCGAGAATGGCTTCGTCCACCCGCCCATCAGGATCAACCTTGAGTGGCCCGCGGTTGCCAAGGGCCATCGCCTGTTCCGCCGCCTTTGCGAAGTTCGTCACGCCATGCCCCCGTTTATGATCCAGTCAATCATACGCGTGTCTGTCACCCTCGGCACCGCGAGTTATACTCCGGTATAACTCGGGACGTCTGATCCTCGCCACCAAGGAGGAAGGCAAAACCATGCATTCGACGTGTCTTCGCAGAGTTGGCGGTTCCGTCATGTTGGCCGTGCCACCGGCGCTGCTCGATCTCCTCAACCTCGGTGCGGGCGCCAAGGTTGATCTTGACATTGACGACGGCCGCTTGGTCGTGTTGCCGTGCGTACGGCCGAGCTACACGTTGGACGAGCTCTTGTCGCAATGCGACGAGACTGCAGAAGATGATGTGGACCGTGCTTGGCTCGACTCAGGGCCCGTCGGCAATGAATTGCTGTAGATGGAGCGGGGTGACATCTGGCTCGTCGGCTTGAATACGACGGCCGGGCACGAACAGCGCGGCGTCCGGCCAGTGGTCATTGTGTCGCCCGATCCGTTCAATCAACTGACGGGAACACCGGTAGTCGTTCCGGTCACTCGAGGCGGCAACTTTGCCCGCAGACGAGGCTTCACGGTCTCACTTGAAAGTGCGGGCACGCAAACCACTGGCGTGATTCGATGCGATCAACCCCGCACTGTTGACGTTGCCGCCAGACGCGGCAGGCGCATCGAGTCGATCCCACAGACGGTCATGGACGAGGTCCTCGCCCGACTGCGGGCAATCATCGCGTAGGAAGGGAAACCATGAAACTACTGATCGCCAATCGGGGTGAGATCGCCATTCGCATAGCGAGGGCAGCGGCGGACCTTGGTCTTGCGTCGGTGGCAGTGTATTCCGAGGACGATGCAGCGAGCTTGCACGTTCGGGTGGCCGATGAGGCGCATGCGCTGGCTGGGGTTGGGGCGGCGGCCTATCTTGACGAAGAGGCGGTGGTGGAGGCGGCGCGGGCAACGGGCTGCGATGCGGTGCATCCGGGGTATGGGTTCCTTGCCGAGCGCGCCAGCTTTGCCGAGCGCTGTGCCGAGGCAGGCATTACCTTTGTCGGGCCGAAGGTTGAACACCTTGCCCTGTTCGGCGACAAGGGCCGAGCCCGAGCCGCGGCCGTGGCTGCGGGGGTGTCGGTGGCCGGCGGCCTGGACCGCGCGGTTTCACTAGAGGAGGCGCAGGCGTTCTTCGATTCGCTGAACGGTGGCGCCATGATCGTCAAGGCCGTCGCGGGAGGCGGTGGTCGTGGCACTCGGGTGGTCGAGGATGCTTCGGACGTCGAGTCCGCATGGCAGCGCTGCCAGTCCGAAGCCAAGGCAGCGTTTGGGGTGGCAGATGTGTACGTGGAGGAGTTCCTGCCCCGCGCTCGCCACATCGAGGTGCAGATTCTCGGCGATGCGGCTGGCAACGTGGCCCATCTCGGCGAGCGCGAGTGCAGCGTGCAGCGGCGGCACCAGAAAGTGGTGGAAGTCGCGCCGGCACCGGCGCTCGATGACGATCTTCGAGCCCGCATCATCGACGCGGCCGTTCAGTTCGCCCGCCATCAGGGCTATGCGAGCTTGGGGACGTTCGAGTTTCTCCTGGACGTCTCGGACTCCGGGGGCGAGCGCCCGTTCGTCTTCATCGAGACCAATGCCCGGCTGCAAGTGGAGCACACCGTCACCGAGGAAGTGACCGGCGTGGACATCGTGCAGGCCCAGATTCGTCTCGCTCAAGGGGCAACGCTTGCGGAACTGGGCCTCGACGACCCCGCCATCGCCAGGCCGCGTGGCTATGCCATCCAGGCCCGCGTGAACATGGAGACATTGGGCGAGGACGGTTCCGTGCGCCCAGCCGGCGGCGAACTCGACGTGTATGAGGCACCAAACGGCCCCGGCGTGCGTACGGACGGCTTCGGTTACGCCGGCTATACCACATCCACCGCCTTCGACTCGTTGCTCGCCAAGGTAATCGGACATTCGCCGTTGCCCGACTTCGAGGCTGCGGTCGCCCGCACGCAGCGCGCTCTCTCGGAGTTCCGCATCGAAGGTGTTGGAACCAATATTCCCTTTTTACACAATGTGTTGCAGCACGAGGACTTCCTTGCGGGGGAGGTCACCACGCGCTGGGTGGACGACAACCTGCACCACTTGGCCGTGCCCTCCACCGAGCCTCGGCAGCGCTTCGTCAGCAAATCTGGGGGCGGCCCGACACCCGCTGCGGACGGCTTTGCCGGCGCCCGGGTCGACACCAGCGATCCCTTGGCGCTCTTTGACCACGACGCCAAGGTGAAGTCGGAGCAGGCATCGCAACCCATCGGCGAACCGGAGTTGCCGGCCGTGCAGGGCCCGGACGGCGCAACCGGCGTCGGTTCGCCCATCCAAGGCACCATCGTCTCGCTCGATGTCGCGCCGGGCGACGAGGTGCGTGCTGGGCAGCAAGTGGCGGTGGTGGAGGCGATGAAGATGGAGCACGTCATCGCTGCCGAACACGACGGCATCGTCCGACAGGTGACGATGGCCGAAGGCGATGTGGTGCGCGAGGGCTATCCCATCGTCTTCGTCGAGGAGGCACAAGTCACGGGAGGCGCCGCATCGACGGCGGCGGAACTGGACCCCGACTACATCCGCCCCGACCTTGCCCAAACCTACGAGCGCCACGCCTACATCCTGGACCAGAACCGCCCCGAGGCGGTGGCGAAGCGCTACGGCCGGGGCTATCGAATGCCCCGCGAGAACATCGAGCAATTGATGGACGAGGGCAGCTTCAAGGAATACTGGCCGCTCGTGGTCGCCCGCCAGCATCGCCGCCACGACATGGAAACCCTGCGTCGCGACACCCCGGCGGACGGACTCATCGCTGGCATCGGCACGGTGAACGCGGATCTCTTCGGCGAAGAGGACGCCCGCACGATGCTGGTGCACTACGACTACACGGTGCTGGCCGGAACCCAAGGCGGGCGCAACCACTACAAGCAGGACCGCATGTTCGAACTGGCGCACCGGTTCCGCATTCCACTGATCCTGTTCGGCGAAGGTGGCGGTGGCCGCCCCGGCGACGACAGCGGCGGCCCCGGGGTCGCCTTTGACACCCACACCTTCACCCGCTTCTCGCAGCTATCCGGCTTGGTGCCACTCATCAGCGTCATCAACGGCCGGACGTTCGCCGGCAACACCGCGCTGGTGGCCTGCTGCGACGTCATCATCGCCACGGAACGAACCACCGTGGCGATGGGCGGCCCGGCCATGATCGAGGGCGGCGGCCTTGGCATCTACACCCCCGAGGAAGTGGGACCGATGTCGTTCCAGGTGCCAAACGGCGTGGTGGACCTTCTGGCCAAGGACGAAGCCGACGCGGTGGAGGTGGCGAAAAAGTACCTCTCGTACTTCCAAGGTTCGGTCAGCGAGTGGCAAGCACCGGATCAGCGCCGACTGCGCCACATCGTGCCCGAGAACCGCCTGCGCCTCTACAACATGAAGGACATCATCTACACGCTGGCGGACGAGGGTTCGGTGCTGGAGATTCGCGAGAAGTTCGGCATTGGCGTCATCACCGCCTTCATCCGGGTGGAAGGCCATCCGATGGGCGTCATCGCCAACAATCCGCACCATCTCGCCGGCGCCATCGACTCCGACGGTGCCGACAAGGGCGCTCGCTTCATCCACCTTTGCGATGCCTTCGACATCCCGGTGCTGAGCCTCATGGACTGCCCCGGCATGATGGTTGGACCCGATGTCGAGCGTACGGCCCTCGTGCGCCACTGCGTGCGGATGTTCAACGCCGGCGCCAACCTGACGACGCCCCTCTTCGGCGTGGTGGTGCGCAAGGCATACGGCCTCGGCGTGCAGGCCATGTGCGGGGCAAGCTCGCTGGTCGGCTTCTTCACCGTCGCCTGGCCCACGGCGGAGTTCGCCGGCATGAACATCGAGGGTTCGGTGAAGCTCGGCTACCGCAAGGAACTCGCGGCGATCGAGGACGCGGAGGAACGGCGGCTGGAGTTCGAGCGCCGCGTCGCCGGCGCCTACGAAGGCGCCAAGGCCATCAATGCCGGCGTCGGCGGCGGTCTCGACGACGTCATCGACCCAGCCGACACGCGAAGTTGGATCGCCAGCAGCTTGAAGCGGCTGCCGCCGAAAGAGCCGCGCACGGAGAAGAAGTATCCATACATCGACACTTGGTAGGCCGCCTGCCAGCGCCGGATCGAACGATGGCCTTGCCGGCACGCCACACCCGGACGCCGCTGGCGTAGAGAGCATCCTGCGCCGCATCTTCCGCGCTGGCGGCTTTCATGCGTTCCCCACGAATCCCGCAGACCGCGACACGCTGCTGGCGGTGGTCGCCCGCACACTGGAACGCCAGCGCCCCTACACGGAGCAAGAGATCAACGAGGCGCTCATCGCTTGGCTCGCTTCGGTGCGGGGAACCCCCGATCATGTAACCCTGCGCCGCCGGATGATCGACTGCGGCTTCCTGAAGCGCACGCCCAATGGTTCCCGTTACTACCTGAACCACGGCCGAGTCGTCGACACGCTGGGCAGCGGGCCTCAGGAAGTGGACGCGGGCACCGTCGTCGCCGGCATCGTGCGCGAGCGCGAAGCCCGCAAGCGTTCGCACTTGGCTCGGAGCGAAACCACCTCGGCGGGCGGATGACGACACGGCGCTGGACGGGAATCCACTCCGAGGGCAGCTACCCGTTGAAGGGGCACCTTCTGCATTGGGTCACGCAACGCCTTCTGAGGGAAAGGGCTCCGCCCTCCCTTCAGACAGTGTGTCCGTGGGTTTGACCGTCCGCGCGTGAGCACCGTGCTAAGCCGTCGCACCGCATTGGGACATGGGCTGGCCGCTGCCGGACTCGGCGCCGCCGCCTCTGTGACGGCGGGTCGCAGCCTTGGCCGCAGCGACGCCAACTCGGCTCACGCTGAACCCGTCGTCATCGTGGGCGCTGGCATCTCCGGTTTGGCCGCCGCGGCGGAACTGCGTGCCAAAGGCTTCGCGGATGTGGTCATCCTAGAGGCCCGAGACCGCATCGGCGGGCGCATTTGGACGGACACGATCGGGGGTGACGTTCCAATCGACCTTGGCGCCTCGTGGATTCACGGCGTCAAGGGAAATCCGATCTCGGCCATCGCGTCCGACAACGGGATCGCAACCGCGCCAACCGACTACGACAACGACGTAGTCCACTTCCACGACGGCGGCGCGCCGCCGGAGCGCGCAGAGGACATCCTCGACGGGTTCTGGTCGTCTGCTCGGAGGCGTCCGCGTCAAAGCCTTGCCGCCGCATACAGCAGCTACGTCGCGACTGGCGAGCTCGGTGTCCGTGAACGACGCTATCTGGCTCATGAACTCAACACCATCGTCGAGCACGAGTTCGCCGCCGATGTCGGAAGGCTCTCGCTCGAGAGCATCGCCGGCGGAAGGGAATTCCGGGGAGGCGATGTCGTCTTCCCCGGCGGCTACCGCCAGATCCTCCATGCCCTGGTTCCCGGCTTGGACATCAGGTGCGCCGACCCTGTGACGAGCATCGATCACGCCGACTCGCCGATCGTCGTGACCACCGCTTCTGGCGCCACCTACGAAACTTCAGCCGTTATCGTCACCCTCCCCCTCGGGGTCCTCAAGGAAGGAACGGTTTCGTTCCACCCCGCACTCCCGGCACCGAAGCAGCGAGCGATCGGGCTTCTGGCAATGGGCGTCCTCAACAAGACTTGCCTCCTCTTCGACGATGTCTTCTGGGACGAGGACGCGGAAATCATCGGCTACGTCGGCCCAGTTCCAGGCCAGTGGGCAGAGACGGTGAACCTCTACCCAGCCACCGGCCTCCCGCTCCTCATGATGTTCAACGCCGCCAGCGTTGCCACCGAGCTAGAGCGCCTGTCGGACGCCGACACCGTGACACAGGCCCTCGGAGCGCTCGGCGAGATGTATGGCTCCACCCCGCAACCAAGCGACGCTCGCGTAACGCGCTGGTCCTCGGACCCCTGGTCGCGAGGCGCCTACTCCTACGTCCCCATCAACGCATCGTTCGAGCAATACGCGGAGCTCGCAGGGTCAATCGACAACCGCCTGTTCTTCGCCGGCGAAGCAACCACCGAGGACAACCCCGCCACCGTCCACGGCTCATACCTAACCGGCCAACGAGCGGCATCGCAGCTTGCTGGAACCACCCACCGCCGCCGGGCCCGGTGATCCGCGACGGGGCATTCCCGCGGCCGCTAACCGTCCAGGCGTTGGCGCATTTCCGTGCCGAGTGGCTCGAAGCCGTACTTGGCGTAGAAGGGGCGGTTGTGTTCAGTGGTTGGGAGGAGGTAGAGGCCCATTTCGGGGCAGCCTCTTGCCTTCGCGGCGTCGATGGTGGCTTGCACCAGTTGGCCGCCGAGGTTTCGACCTCTTGCATTGGCGGAGACGATGAGTTCCTCGAGTTGGCAGTATTCGCCGCGGTAGCGGAGCGCGAGATTGAAGCTCACTGTCGCCATGCCGAGCACCACGCCGTTCTCGACTGCGACGAAGATCTGGCCGCGATCCTTGGTGAGGAGGGCTTGGAACGTCTCTGTGAGGCTTGGGGCTGGCTCGGTTCCGGTTGCTGCACCGAGTTCGCCCAAGAGGGCGGCGCAAGCAGCCTCGTCGTCGGGTGTCGCGATCCTGATTTGCATCGTGGTTGTCTCTTCGGCCGATCGTATCGCTTGGAGTTTAGGGGAGCTGCGCACGCGGTGGCACCGCGCATATCGGGCCTCGCGCTTGGGCTCCCAAAACGTAACCTCCAAAGGCCGCAGGCCATGCCGCCTCGGCGAGTTGTCGTTTTGGGTCGAGGTGAGGCCTTTTCGTCCGAAGGGGTCAAATGTGCATGGCGTTGCCGCACCACGACATAGGTCATACAGTTGGTCGAGCGAATGCGGTTGGGGAACGGCTCATGCAGGTCGCGAGATGGGTGCTGCACAGTCTGGCTGTCCGGATTCCCGCTGTGGTAGTCGAGGCGCCCGGTCATGCCGAGGGCATCAAGGTCGAGAGGCGCGCCGTGCCCGAGTGCGGCTTTGGGTGGGTCTGAATGTGAAGCTTCGCGAGCTACCCCACTACGCACGCTGGTTCGTCGGCACGCTTGCGCGGCAGTTCGTGGCGCGGGGGTGCATGGGAGCGGCGGCGGCGCTGACGTTCACCACACTCATTGCCGTCGTTCCGTTCATGGCTGTGGTGTATCGGGTGCTGTCGCTCCTGCCCGGCTTCGACGACACGGGCGACGCCATCACCCGCTTCATCTTCCGCAACTTTGTGGCGGGCTCGAGCGATGTGCTGCTCGAGAAGATGCAGGAGTTTTCGGCCAACGCCAACGAACTGACATTGCTTGGCCTAGCGTTTGTCTTTGCCACCACGCTGCTGTTGGTGCGGAGCGTCGAGCAGACGTTCAACGCGATCTGGGGCGTGTCGCGACGCCGCCGGGGCGGAGCGCGTTTCTTTACCTACTGGGGGGTGGTGACGTTAGGCGTGCCACTGATTGGCGTAGCGGTGACGGCGGCAAGCTACGACTTTGGCCTGTCGTTTTTGGCGGATCGTGAAGCGGGACAGCTTCAGTGGCTGCCTCCTGCGGCGACGGCGGCCACGTTTGCCCTGCTCTACTACGCGGTGCCGTCGGCGCCCGTGCGAGTGCTTCACGCCGTGGCCGGCGGGGTCGTGACGGCGGCGGCGCTTGAGGGGGCAAAGGTGCTGTTCGGCGCCGTGGTGCCATTGCTCCAGCATCAGTTCATCTATGGGGCATTCGCGGTGTTGCCCCTGTTTCTCGCTGGCGTGTATCTACTGTGGGCGTTGGTGCTGGCCGGAGCCGTGCTGGTGCACACGATGGGGATGCGACCGGCGCCGGCAGACCCCGGCTCGCTGCCCCTCGTGATTCGTTGCCTGGCTGTGGTGCGGCTGCTGCGGAATGCGCATGGCGAGGGCAAGGCGGTTTCGGAGGGGGAAGTGGGCAAGGTGGGCGCGTTCGCCGACGAGGAGCGCGAGCGTGTGGTGCGCGTGCTGGAAGAGACGGGCGTCGCGAGGCTTGTGGCTGACGACGAATCACCCGCCGGCGATCGGCGTTGGGTGCTTGGTCGCAGCCTGCGGCGGGTAACGCTGTGGGAGCTTTGCCAACGTCTTCCTGACGGGCTCGATGGCGGCATTCAGGGCGACGACGCCGCAGCGGAACGGCTGCGCACGTTCGCGGAGCATGTTCGGGTGGACTTGGGGGTGAATGTGGAGGATTTGCTGGGGCGTGGCTGAGCCCGTTCGCTTCCAGCGCAAGTCTCGGCGGCGCCGCACCGCTGCATTGGGCAGGCCCCGAGGGGTTGTCTAAAGCTTGACGCCTATCGAGACGGCGAGGGCTTGGGTTTCGAAGGTTTCGAAGTTGACGCCGGTGTCGTCCTGAGGGCCGTCGCCCCGGAACCAGGTTAGGCGAACTCCGATGTAGTTGAGCGGGGTGATGTCGTAGCGCACACCCGCGTGTGCCACGAAGCCGGTCTCGTACTGGTTTGCGTTCTCCACAAGCAGCACGCCGTAGCCGGCGCCCACGTAAGGGACGACGGCGCCAAGGTCGAGGTCGAAGAAGACGTTGCCCGTGGCGATGACGGTTCTGTGATTGAAGTCGAGGCCGAGCTCGGACACTGCATCGGCGGTGAGGGGCGAATTGTCTGGCGTGTCTGGTACGTCGACGCCGTTGATGCTGAGGTCGGCCGCAAGATTGGCGTTGCTGAGGTCGGGCTGGAAGCCATCAAGGCTCACCGAGATGCGCAGCGAAGTTCCGAACACCTCATCCACGCCGAACTCCGCCCCGAGGGCGAGGGTGTCGTCGTAGGAGAGGTGCCCGGCCACGTCCCCTTCGAGCCGCGCGAAGCCGATGGTGGAGTCGATGATTCCGGTGCCGGACATGTCGCCTAGCGTGATGGCCCCAATTCGTCCCTCGATATAGGACCCGCCGGCATGGGCGGCCGCGCCGAGCGCGAGCAGCACGAGGCTGGCCAATGCCCGTAATGCGAGGTGCCGACGTTGGATTGCGGACATTGTTGCTCCTGGCGCGGGCATGGCGTGTCGGATTCTACTTGGGATGGTCGGCCCCTTTGGAGTGTCCACCACGTCGGGGATGCCGAGGCCGTGACGCCGGGAGGCAATGGATGCTGTAGGGGATTGGCTTGCCCCGCCGAGCGCCGAGTCCGTCGCAGCGTCGGAAGCAGTTGCGCAGCAACTGCCAACGCGCCCGCCAGGGCGCGCCGGGACGGGACAAACACCGTCCCCTGCGACAGATGCCCCAAGGACAAGGGGCCCATCCCTCCATAGGAATCGATGCAATCTGGCCGGCTACAATGCCGCGCGTTGAGGAACCTCGTCCGGTGGGAGTGAGACATGACTGGTGCACTTCGGCTGCTGGCCTTGGCTGTCCTGTTCTTGACACAGCCGTCCTTTGCCGAGGAGCAGCTTCCCGACGCCGCCACTTCCTCGCTGTTCTGGACCCAGGAAGAGCGCATCGTCGGCTTTCGCAACTTCGATGCCATCTACGACACCCGACCCATCGACCGCGGCAGCGAGTTCCTGCCGCTGCACCCCGCGCCAATGGATTTCTCGGCGGTGGAGTATGAGGTGGAAGGCGAGGCACACACGCTCGAAGACCACCTCGAGTCCCTCTTCGTCGCCGGCATCCTCGTGGCCAAGGGCGACCAAATCCTGCTCGAGCGGTATCGGCTGGGCCACGACGAGGAGACCCGCTAGGTGTCCTACTCCATCGCCAAGTCGGTCACGTCCATGCTCATCGGCGCCGCCATCCGGGACGGCTACATCGCCAGCGTCGACGAACAGGTGACCGCCTATCTGCCGCGCCTGAAGGGCACCGCCTACGACGGCGCCACCATCCGCAACCTGTTGCAGATGGCCTCAGGCGTTGCCTGGAACGAGAGCTACACTGATCCCGAGTCCGACGTGGCCAAGGCTGGCGCAGCCAACGGCATGGTGCTGGTGGACTATCTCGGCGGCCTCGCCCGCGAGCAGAACCCGGGCCTCAGCTTCAACTACAACACCGGCGAGACTAACCTCGTGGGTTCCGTGCTCCGCGCCGCCATCGGCAACAATGCGTCGAGCTATCTGGAGGCGAAGCTCTGGCGACCGTTCATGGAGCATCCGGCCACCTGGAGCATCACCGAGAACGTCGAACTCGGCGGCTGCTGCATCCACGCCACGCTGCGCGACTATGCCCGCATCGGCATGTTTGCGCTGTCGGACGGCGTGCTGCCCGACGGCACCCGCGTCCTGCCCGAAGGCTGGATGCGCGACTCCACCACACCGTCCGCGGGCTATCCCGGCTACGGCTACCTCTGGTGGCTGCGCGAAGGCGGCGCCTACGCCGGCATCGGCATCTTCGGCCAGTTGATCTGGGTGCACCCGAAGGACCAAGTAGTGATAGTCACCCACAGCGCCTGGCCAGCCGCCACCGGAAGCGAGTTCTCCGCCCACCGCTGGGCCTTGGTCGACGCCCTCTACGCGCACGTGGCGGGAGTGGACTGAAACCCGGCAGGCGGCGCGGGGGCCCCCTTGCGCGCCGCGCCGCATGGCAAGCATCACTTGGGGCTCTCGACTAGGGTCAAGCCAACTCGATGAGGGCCCCGACTCCAGGTGCACCAGCGAGTCGGCGATCGGCAGTCACGAGCACGGTCGAGAGTGCCTCCGCGAGCGCAACGTACACGGCGTCGTAGGCACTGACGTTCGAGCGCAACTCCCAAATCCGTGACAGAAAGGGCTCGTGGGGATACCGGTCAACCTCGAGGCTGCGCCAATGGGCCAACGCCAAGGACCCGCGTTCAACGCCCAATGCACCCTGCAACACGTACCGGCGTAAGACCTGGGCGATTTCCAAGTCGATCATGTGCGGCACGCACACCGCTTCACGTTCGTCCACAAGCCGTGCAGCGAGTCTGCTGCCAGGGCCCGTGTTGAGGAGGAACTCTATGGCCGCTGAGGCATCGAGAACCACCTAGAGGTCTCGCGAACGATCCCGCGCGTCCCGTTCGTCCCGGACGACCTGGGCCGGCGATGGATAAAGTCGAACTGCCGATTGCGTACGAATCGCCTCCAGCAACTCGCGCCGGGTAGGTCGCTCCAATGCCCTTTCCACCTGACGCAGAATGTAGAGCGACATGGAAACGCCCTCCAACGCCGCACGCGCCTTGATCTGACGGTGCAACTCGTCGGGAACGTTGCGTATCTGAATCATGCTTGCCATCACCTGAGCATGAATTCATGTCTTAGGCATGTCAATCCATGTTCGGCTTGGTCGACCGGGAGATTCGTGTCCCGGCAATGACGGGGCGGGGCAATCCTTGCCGTAGCTTCCCTGCCATCTCGTCGCGCAGCCTGTCCCGGCGCTGCTCAGTCGTTCGTCTCACCACCGCCAACCTCCGGCCATTGCTGAGTCATGGATAGTGATGCAGAAAGGCCCACGCCGGCCAGACTGCTGAAGCATCACCGAATCTGTCATGGATCCCTCCCAATGGGTGCGAGGCCCATCGCCCTCGCACGCATGTATACGTCCAGTATGCTCCACGGTTTCGTCACAATGGTCATCAGAGGGTGTGGGAAATCGCTGAGGGCTTCGGTCTCCGCGTGGCCGAGGTCGTCTTCTTTGTGTCCGACTTGCTGCGCGAGGACTTCACTCCGGGGCTTGTCTCGGCGGGCCTCGGGATTGCCCTGCTTGCGTTTCTGGCCCATTTGGGCACCGGTGTCTTCCGTCGGTGCCTCGCGTTGCGTTGGCTGCGCCGAATGCTTGAGCAAACAGCGGATGAGGCTGAGTTCAGCGAGCAGATAGACGAGATCACGCGAGCATTGCAGGACGGTGGCCGAAGACGACCTCGCCGTCGGATTCTCGACGCTTGGCGGGAGTACCGAGAGACGTTTGTTCCACATGAAGAAGGCGGTCGGACCATTCAGCGCAACACCGTTCGGCCGGGCGTGTTCTTCAACCTGGACGACCTCGACTTCGGTCCCGGGTGCTGGCGGATTCTGCCTGGGCTATTCGTTACGGTCGGCTTGTTCCTGACCTTTCTGGGCTTGATTTCCGCGCTGCACGCAATGAACAGCGACGAGGGCATCTCCGAAGAGGCGATGACGAACCTGCTGTCGGTAGCGTCCGCGAAATTCATCATGTCGCTGAGCGGCTTGCTCTGCTCGATCCTGTTCACCATCGCGCTCCGCTTCGGAATGGGCCGCGTCGAGGCGAGCATTCACGGCCTGAACGTCACGTTCGAACGGTGTCTGAGCTTTATCAGCCTTGAAGACTTGGCGGTCGAGCAGCTATCGGTGTCGCGGGAACACCGAGAGCATTTCCGAACCATCGGCACGGAGCTTGTCGCTCAGCTCGACCGACCCCTGCGCGAGGAACTGCCGCGCGCGATCGGCGCGTCGGTTAGGGAAGCCGTTGAGCCAATCGCCGAGCGCATTGGCGAGGTCGGCGGCGAAGGCATGACCGCCATGGTCCGCGATCTCTCGTCTCGCTTCACCCAGGACGTGGACGGGGCACTCGGTCAAGCGAGCGAACGACTGGCCGAGGCAGCCGACCGGATCGGCGGGCTCGTCGACCGCATGGATCAGAGTTCGGGGACAATGGGACGGGAAATGGAAGGCGCTGTCGGCCAGCTCGGCGCGGCCATCGAGGAGCTGAGGACGACCATGACGGCGGGAGCGGACGACGCGACCCGCGCGTTCGGTGCCGGAGTGGACTCCCTGCTCGCGGCCATGAACGAGACGCTGGAGGGCATTCGACAAAACACAAGCGACGGCGCAACGGCGCTCCGCGAGGCAGCCTTGGAGATGCGCGCCGCTGCCGAAGGAATCCGCAATGAACTCGAGACGGCAGCGCGTGACGCCGCGGCGGCCGCCGATCGGCAACTGCAGAACTCAAGCGCAGAGACCAGCGAGGCGATTAGCGGTGCGGGTGCCGCTATTTTCAAGACTACGGAGGAAGCGGCGGCCCGTGCCCGACAGGAGCTTCTCGATCCCCTCGATGCGCTCGCCGACGCGCTTGATGCACTCGTGGAGACCCTCGCGGGCGGCACCGAGCAGCTTGGGCGCCTAGCCACGAACGTCCGCAACGGCGCCGATGCAACCGCGGAAGCGTCTCAGAACTTGCGCGAGTCGGCGCGTACGCTCATCGAAGCAACACTCCCTGTGCGCGAGAGCGTCGACAAGCTCCTGTCTTCCACCGATCAGTTGACGGACAGCACGCGGCAAGTGGCCGAGAGCGCCCGGGCGAACACCGACAGCGCGGGCCAGGCACTCGCTGCCGTGGGCGAGACGATACGCGGCAGCCAAGGATTGATCAGCGACACCAAGCAGGCGGTGCAGGACTTCGAGACCTACAGCAGCGAGTTCGGCAACGCGCTGGACGTCCTGCGCAACCATGTAGTCGACTTACAAGGTGCCTTGGCTCCTGCACTCGAGACCATGCGCGAGATCACTGAGCAGCAGCTTGAGTTCCAGCCAGCGTCGAGCCGCCGCTGATGCGCGCCCAAAACCTCAGGGCGCCTGCCGAGGAAGACGGCGAGTCCGCTTTCGTCTCGATGACCGACCTGACGGTGAGCTTCCTGTTCATCGTCATGCTCCTCATGGCCTTCTTCGCCGCGCGTTACGCGGACAAGACGCCTGACCCGCTCGAGGATTACCTGCAACGGGCCGCCTTGGCCCGCATGGACGTGCTCGAAGCATTGCGCGACGGCATACGGGTGGAGTTCCCCGACCTTGTCGTGGAGATCAGCACGCAGGGGGACGCCCTGCATTTCCGCGGCGAAGGCCTGTTCGAAAGGGACTCGAGCGACTTACTTCCGCGGCCCCGGCGCATCGTCGAAGCGGTCGCGGATTCCCTACACGAGGTATTGCCCTGCTACACGCTGGGCGACTCAGCGGCGTGGCGGCAGGTATGCAACCCGCACTTCGCCGCCATCGAGGCGGTGCAAGTGGAGGGCCACACCGACACCGAAGGCACCGAGATCGGCAATCTCATGTTGTCGACGGCGCGGGCGAACCGCGCGTTCGAGACGATGCTCGGCCGACAACGTCGGCTTACCGATCACTTGAACGTCCGGGACCAGCCTGTGTTGTCCGTCGCCGGTTATGGCTGGATGCGACCGATCGCCAGCAACGCCACGGTCGAGGGCCGGGCGCGGAATCGCCGCATCGACCTGCGCGTCATCATGTACACGCCGGGCGGGACGGAAGATGTCGACCGCGTCGTCGAGCGCCTCCGCAGCACGATCGCGCAGTCTCCCAAGACGGTCGCATCACGATGACCACCTACACGAGGAGCACGAATTACACCAAAAAAGCCCGACGCCAAAGAAAGAGTCCACGCCCCCCGGCAGCCCTCAACGTGGTCCGCCTCCCCCCGCTGAGTCGCCTCACAGCAACCACGGACCGGATCCACCAACGTTGGCCAGAAGCTGGAGCTCCTGTGGAGCGCGACCCAGAAGCCATCCTCGCGGAGATGTCCCGGCGGCTGAAGCAGGGTGATTGGAGGAACTGCACCGTCGCGGGGACGGTCCGCGCCGCCCACGTCGTTTTCTCGGAACGCTATCAGGCCCGGTTCAGGCACCGTGGGCTTCGGAGCTTTTTCATCGCAGAGGCCCGCGAATCGCGAATTGCCGCCTTTCGCGGCGGCATGATGTCGGTGTATCTATCGACCTACGAACCGGGTGCGGAACACACGCGCGATCTGGCGAGTGCTCTATCCAAGGGGCGCACGAATCTGGGGCCACGCTGGGCTGACCTGCTCGCGAACTTCCCCGCGCTCCTTGATGCGCGGCGTGCCCACGAGAGCATCGCCCAACAGATGCTGCTGATGCGCGACCCGTGGCGCGAACTCAAGGAAAGCGGCGTCCGCAGCCCGCATGGGCCGGGTCTCATGAGCCACGTCCACCTCGCCTACCTAAAGCAAATCGCCGAATGGTTGAGCACTCGCACGGGCATCGACACGCTCGTACGTTGGCTGAAGCCCGACGGGCAGGACGCAAAGGTCGGCGGCGCGAAGGAAGCCATCGAAGCCCTGCTCCATCCTTGGCTGTCCAGGAATCCGGCGGAGGATCTGCGTGGACACCTCGTGGATGAGCTCCTCCGGCTCTACAGGGATCCTCGGGTCGCCCGTGGCGGGCCTTGGCGTCTTGTTGGCGACCAGCACCTAGCGCTGGTCCGGCGATGGCTGACCGAGCAGAGTATCGTGTTCTTCCTCGATGTGGTGTCCGAGGTGAACCGCAGCCACATGTGGCCGGAGCGGCGTGAGTTCTGGCTTGGCCTTTACGAAGAGGGGCGAGTCGCCGACGCATGGGTCGCATTCAGCAGCGTGGCCGAATCGCGGGCCAAGCGAATCGGCAAGGACAACAGCGGTCGGGAGCTCGTCTACGGGCGCCAGACGGGCCCACGTCCGGATACATCGCTCCTGATCCTCAGGATCGGGGATTGCGTCGTGGTCGAGGGTTCACACAGTTACAAGGTGCAGTTCTTCAGATCGTCGAACCGAGATGCTCCTCGCCTCTTTGGGGATACATACGACTGTGACCAGATACGGTATTGTTCGGACGACGATCAGGTCCATCTCGGGGACTGGCAAGCGCGCGTTCTCGAAAAGCTCGCCTACTTCTCATGAACCTCGCCTGCTCCTACGACGCCGACTGGATCACGCTCCACCTGCCGAGCGTACGGTTCGGGCAGGTCAGGCGTCTTCTCGCCCAAACCGAGTCCCCGGACCTCGCTCGCGCCAAGGGCATCGAGCGCGATTTGGTGTTCGCGATTGCCGACCTCAAGGCGCTCGCTGACGACCTGCCCGACTCGCTTCTCGTCGACGCAGAGCGCATCCGTATGCGCCACGACCTGGCGGCACGTCTTGACAGCGACTCTGCGAGAACGCTGGGGCTGCCGCCGCTGGTCGACCTGCTGTTGCGAACGGACGCAGAAGGCCAGATCCGCTCCCCCTCGTTTCGGCTTCGCTACGAATGGGTGAAGCACGGACGCAAACAGCAGCCCAAGCGCACTGGCGCGATCCTGAGCACTGCCGATGGTGACCGCCGGCTGCCGGCGTTCATGGTCGAGGCCATCGAAGCCGCGGACGCGCTTGCCGACGGTGCCGACGAAGCCTCCCACTGGGAAGCCCTGTCCCGCTTCCGGCAGGCGCTCGAAGGCCGGTCGGACTATCCGGAGGGTGCGGACCGCGTCGCGATGACGGAGTTCCTGGAAGGTCTCGAAGTGCAGTTGGCCGACCGGTTCTCGCTCGCGTCTCTCGATGGGCCGGACGGTCTGGACTTCGACGTCGTTCCCTATTCCGGCCGCAATCTCGACGAACGCGACGACGACGAACCCGTCTCGGAAGCCGATGGGGAATTGGCTGGAGCCGCTTTGTCCGATTTCCAGGCGCGGTTCCGGGAGCGTGGTGCGCTCAACGCGTACCTCGTCGACCGCGGCCGATATCTTGTTGTTGACCGGAGCGCTCAGCCGGCGCTTCGCGTCATGGCGGAGAAGCAACGGGCGGCGCCGAAAGAGCGGGCGGCGTTCGTTCGCAATCCTCGGCCCGCCATCGCGGAAGCCATCGAGGCCGACCTCAAGTCGTCGGGTAAGTTGGCCGGCCTGTCGGCAATCGGTGAGCAGGAAGCGATCGAGTCCGTCGCGGAGCCGATTCTGGTGGAGTCCAAGGAGTACTCCGAACGGGTCACCGGCAAGAAGGTGTTTGAGGCGCCGGATTTGGACCTGGGCGACGCGGGCAAGAGCACATGGATGCCCGAGACGTTCGACGACGAGACGGTCGAAACACTGCAGCAAATGGACGACGACGGTCTGCAGGACCTCTGCAACGAGGTACAACGCGCGATTGAATCCGGTGCCGACACCGTGCAGATCGGAGACAAACCCTTGCCTGCCACGCCGGCGACGTTGCGTGCGTTAGAGGGCTTGCGTGCATCCCGGGAACGTGAAGCCAAGGATGCGGAGGCGGAAGACGACGAAACGGAGACAGACAAGCAAAGCGGTCCGATCGTCTTGGACGCGAAGGTGAACTTCGAGGAGCTCGCATGGAACCCGCAAGTCCAGCCCCGCCATCCCCGCAACGGCGATGCATTGCCTGACGGCGTCCGATCGACCCTAAAGGACCACCAGGCAAAGGGCTTTCGCTGGCAGGTCGAGGCTTGGAAGTCGGGTCTGCCCGGCGTGCTGAACGCGGACGAACAGGGCCTTGGCAAGACGTTGCAGACGCTGGTCCTTCTCCGCTGGTTGCGGGATGCGGATGATGGCGCCCGACCAGTCCTCGTGGTCGCGCCCACGTCTCTGTTGCCCACATGGGAGGCGGAGGTGGAGCACCATCTCGACCCGCCGGGGCTCGGTTCACAGATTGCTCTGTACGGCGCCGGGCTTGGCCAGCGCAAACGGGAAGGCGCACGGGGAGTCGACACACAAACCGGCGAAGCGCAATTGGACCTTAGCCGACTGAAAGAGGCCATAAATGATGGCAAGGGCGGCCGCTTTTGGCTCCTGACCACATATACAACGCTGACGAACTACCAGCACTCGCTCGGAGAAATCGAGTTCGCCGCAATCGTCTTTGATGAGATTCAAGCGCTCAAGAACCCGGGCACGCTTCGTGCTGCCGCCGCCCGCGCGATGAACGCAGAGTTTCGCATAGGCCTCACCGGCACGCCGATCGAGAATCGCAGTGCCGACCTGTGGGCGATCATGGATCAGCTTTGCCCTGGATCCCTGGGCGACCTTCGGGAGTTCAATGGTCGATACGGACGGCCGGACCAGGGGAACATGCGAGAGTTGCACAGTCGGGTTTTCAAACCCGCCGGCGACCGGCCGGCGATCGCCCTGCGCCGCACCAAGGACGAGGCAGCCAAGGATCTGCCGACGAAGACGCGGCGGCTGCATCCTAGGAAGATGCCGGAGAAGCAGGCGACCGCCTACGACGCCGCCCGCCTCAACCTCGGCAGCGGACCTTCGAAGGGGGCCGCACTTCGGATACTGCACCACATCCGCACCGTGTCAGCGCACCCGGACCTGTCGGCCAAGGTGCGGGAAGCAGAGTTCATAGTCGCGTCGGCGCGGCTAGATGCCACCTTCGCGATCCTGCGCCGCATTCGCGACGCCGGTGAGCGAGCGCTGGTCTTCATCGAGCACATTCGTCTGCAGCACCGATTCATCGAACTGGCACGGCTCGAGTTCGGACTGATGCACATCGAGCTGATCAATGGCAGCACCCCAATCGCCGGCCGCCAGCGAGCCGTGGAACGTTTCCAGCGCCACCTTGAGCGCGACGGCGGTTTCGATCTCATGGTACTAGGTACCCGAGCGGCCGGCACGGGTTTGACCCTGACGGCGGCTACCCACGTGATCCACGTCTCCAGGTGGTGGAATCCGGCCGTGGAAGAACAGTGCAATGATCGTGTCCATCGCATCGGTCAAAGCAAGCCGGTGTCAATCCATGTGCCGATGGCGGTTCATGGCGAGCACCGCGAGCAGTCGTTCGATTGTTTGCTGCAGAGCCTGATGAACCGCAAGCGCCGGCTCGCGGGGTGGGGGGGGGGGGGCCACGGCGGCCACGCCCGCCGCCCCAAACCACATAACGGGGGGGG
>VXSY01000078.1:21338-27226 GCA_009837725.1 Gammaproteobacteria bacterium
CCCCGCGAGCTGGTGATAGTTTTTTTCTACCACCCCATTAGCAACCCAATCCGCCGGCTGCGGTCGTCGGCGTTGGGCCCACACGGCGACAACGCCGACGACGCAAACGAACTACAGCGGGAGGTAGTCCGAGACGCGTCGACGGAGGCGGACGGCGATCCGGTCGAGGCTGCGATGAGGGCGATGTTCGAACGTGACGGCAAGCCGATGCCGGACATCGCCGGCGACCAGTCACTGGTGTTCGAGTAAAGCTCTTCCGGTGGAAATACAGCGAGGCGCAGTTGAGGCGCGACCTGACCGGTGCGCGGACGCCCCGTGTCCGGATCCTGGCCTCCGACAACATCGACTGTGAACGCGCCGTCAGCAACCGCCCCAACGACTTCGAGTCGACCTGCAGCGTTGCGTGTACGACAACTTGCTGGATTTCGGGCCGCAGGAGGTTTGCGTCGTTTTTCGGAAGTGGCCGAAACGGTTGCTGAGGAGGACGGTGCAGCGCAGTGCTGCGATTGGCGTTAACACCGGCGACGGACCAGTGCATGCCGGGAAGCTTGCAGCGGGTGACGACGTGCCTGCGGCTAGCCTCGACAACGCCCGCTGCCAGACCGGCCGCGAACGCCGCCGTTAGCGTTTCGCGGAGCCCCCTTTGGTGTCCCGGGCATGCCTTGAGACGCGCCCGCCACACTCCTCTTGGCTACTTGGACCATTGCTTACCCCGTACTGTGCGAGTGCCTAGGTCGCCTGGGACAACCCCGGCGCTTCCTCGGTATGATTTGCCGCAGACTCACTCCGACACTGCTAGATCAGGGAGGTCGTGATGCACCAAATTGAGGGACGAATCACGTTCAATCCGAACCAGTGCGGCGGACGGCCCTGCATTCGAGGGATGAGGATTCGTGCGACCGATGTCCTGGATCTGCTTGCCAGCGGGCTGTCCTTCGAGCAGATACTCGACGAGATGCCGGATCTCGAACGCGAGGACATCATTGCCACCATCCAGTTCGCCACGCGTCGCATCGACCATGCCGTCATCGCTGCGTGAAGGTTTGGATCGACGCGCAGCTTTCTCCGGGGCTGGCGCGCTGGCTCACTGAACACCAAGGTGTGGAGGCATTCTCGGTCCGACGGCTTGGGCTTCGTGATGCGGCGGATGAAGCCATTTTCGATGCGGCGCGTGACGCAGAAGCCATCGTGATGACCAAGGATCGCGACTTCATGCAGCTACTCGCGCGCGCTGGCCCTCCGCCACAGGTCATTTGGATCACTTGCGGCAACACCTCGAACGCCCGCATGCGTGAAATCCTCGCGCAGACGTTCACCAACGCTCTCGTGCTCCTGCGGGACGGCGAGCCGTTCGTTGAGATTGCGGACGCGGTGTAGCCAAGGCGGGCTTCGCACACCAGACGCAATGTCGCCTCCACCGCGATGGCCCTATCTCGAGGGAGCGATCCTCAACACAAGCTGTTGCGCGCGGGGGGCATCGCGCAGGCTGCGCTACAACGAAGAGAGGCCAGATCAAGCAACAGGTTGACTCCCGACGCGGCTATCGTCACACCAGCGTTCGCAAGAAGCCCAGCGCCGGCATGGCTCGGATGCCGTCGGGGGCTACATAGTCGCGCTGTCCGGATAAGGCGATCTGACGTGCTTGCGCGGCGGGAAAGCGTGCCTTGAGATAGCGCAGGCCCCGGTCGACGTCGCGCTCTCGAAGCTTGCATTCCACGAGCAGGATGGGTTCGCGGCGATCGACCACCACGAAGTCCACTTCGCGTCCATCCACGTCACGGAAGAAGCGCAGTTCCAAGTCTCGTCCTTGGGTGTCCTGCAGGTGGTGAACCCACTTGAGCAGATGGCAGGCCACCAGATTCTCGAATCGGGCACCCGGGTCAGACACAAGCGACCAGTCGAAATGGTAGTGCTTGCGCTCCTGCTTCACGGCGCGGATGTGTGGGGCGCCGAACGGCGACAGTCGAAAGATCGCATACAGCCGCTCCAACGTATCAAGCCACGAGGCGACGGTGCGGTGCGCCACTTGCAGGTCTTCACGCAGGGCGTTCACGGACAGCGGAGAGCCAACGAGGTCGGGAAGCCTGAGCATGGTCTCTTCCAACCGGCCAAGGTCACGAATGTTGGTGAGCGACGCCACGTCCTCGTCGAGCAGCCGAGTGCGGTATTGCCGCGACCATCGGCGTGCCTCCACCTCGCCGCCTCCCAGAAACGGTTCCGGGAAACCGCCGAGATGGAGGAGCTCGTTCAGGGCGTCGTCACTGGCGATGCCGGCCTCGGCAACGGAGAAGGGATGCAGGCGCAGCAGCTGGTAGCGGCCCTGCAGGGAGTCGCCACCGAAGCCGAACAGCTCCAGCCGCCCGCTTCCCGTCACGAGGATGCGTTGGCCTTCCTGCCGGCTGTCGTACAGGCCCTTGAGCAGATTGCGCCAGCCTCGATACTTGTGGATTTCGTCGAACGTCCAGAGGTCAGTGGGCGGCAGTTGGCGCCGGAGGATGCGCTCCCGGTCTTCGTCCACATCCCAGTTCAGGTATCCCTCGTGCGCGCCCGAGAGGTTCAACGCCAAGGTGGTCTTGCCCACCTGGCGCGGGCCGGCCACGAAGACCATCTTGCGCTTGAGGTCCGCAAGTATCTGGCCAGCGAGGTATCTGGGTGAGGCGTCCACAGGCGTCGGTGTACGACTATTTTGCACCCAAGTCAAATTTACTCGCTTCCAATTTTTCGTCGAGTGCAAAAGGCCCGCACCTACGCCCCGAAGATCCTGTGTCCGGTTCGCCACGTCTCCTGCTCAGCGTGTAGGATGGCTGCATGGCGGAGCGGGAGCATCGTGGGCCGCGGCCCACTGGATTTGACACGCTGTCGCTGCATGCGGGGCAGCGGCCCGATGCGGCGACCGGGGCGCGGGCGACGCCCATCTATCAGTCGGCCTCGTTCGTGTTTCCAGACACCGACTTCGCTGTGGGGCTCTTCAACATCGAGCGCGCCGGGCATGTCTATTCGCGCCTGTCGAACCCCACCAATGCGGTGCTCGAGGAACGCATCAGTGCCCTAGAGGGTGGGGTGGGGGCGATTGCCACGGCCAGTGGGCAGGCCGCCATGCACCTTGCGGTGGCAACCATCGCGGGGGCTGGCGATCACATCGTTGCCTCCCGATCCCTCTACGGGGGCACGCACAACCTGCTCGAGTACACGCTGCCGCGGTTCGGCATCGAGACGACGTTTGTCGATCCTAGGTCGCCGGAGGCGTTTGAGGCGGCGATCCGGGACAACACCAAGCTGCTGTTCGGGGAAATCCTCGGCAATCCAGGGCTCGAAGTGCTCGATGTGCCGCGCATCGCCGAGGTGGCGCATGGCGCTCGCGTGCCACTCCTCGTGGACTCCACCTTCGCCACCCCGTGGCTCTGCAAGCCCATTGCTCTTGGCGCGGACATCGTCATCCACTCCGCGACCAAGTTCTTGAGCGGGCACGGGATTGTCATCGGCGGACTCGTGGTGGACGGAGGCACGTTCGACTGGGAGCGGGCAGAGGGTGCCGGCGATGGCGAGGAAGGGCTCGCGCGGTTCCCGACGCTGACTGAAGCCTACGAGGGCTTCCACGATCTGGTGTTCGCCGAGGAGTTCGGGCCCCAAGCGTTCGTCACTCGAGCGCGTCGGGAAGGGATGCGGGATTTCGGCGCCTGCATGGCACCAACAACGGCTTTCCACATCCTGCAAGGGCTGGAAACGCTGCCGCTCAGGATGGCGCGACACGTAGAGAACGCGAGGCAGGTAGTTCATTTTCTGGCGGAGCACGAGGCGGTGGCTTCGGTGAGCTATCCGGAGCTGCCGGACCATCCCGACCACGAGCTGGCTGCGAGGCTTTTGCCCAAGGGGGCCGGTGCCGTGTTCGGCTTCGAGCTCAAGGGCGGCCGCGAGGCGGGGCGGACGTTCATCGAGAGCCTGTCGCTGTTCTCGCACCTCGCCAACGTGGGGGACGCCAAATCGCTGGTGATCCACCCGGCGAGCACGACACACCACCGGATGGATGCGAAGGCGTTGGCGGCGGCTGGCATCGGCGAAGGCCTGGTGCGACTTTCCATTGGCCTCGAAGACCCGCGCGACCTCATCGACGATTTGGGGCGCGCGTTGCGCCGGGCTTCACGGCCACCGAGGGGTGGCTCGTCGTGAGCGGATATGCCGTACAGGTGGACGGGGCGCAAGCCTACGTGGGAAACGGCAGCAGCGGAGCGGTGGCAGATGCGCCTGCGGTGGTGTTTATCCACGGCGCTGGGTTGGATCACACGGTTTGGGCCTTGCCGGCACGACATTTCGCCCGCAAGGGATTGCGTGTCGTGGCGCCAGACTTGCCGGGACATGGACGCTCTTCGGCACCTGCGAATGGCGCGCCGGCGCTCGCCTCGGTAGGAGAGATGGCGGCCTGGATCGCCAAACTGCTGGATGCCTTAGGCATTGCCACGGCAGCCGTGGTTGGCCACAGCATGGGTTCGCTGGTGGCATGGCGCTTCGCTTGTGACCATTCCAAACGGTGCCGTGCGCTGGCGCTTCTTGGCACATCGATGCCGATGCCGGTGACGGACCTTCTCCTCGACGCCGCCCACGACAACCACCACGCCGCCATCGACATGGCCAATGCGTGGAGCCACAGCGCGCCGGGAGCACTTGGTGCGAACGACAATCCCGGGGTATGGATGCTTGCGGCTGGGGAACGGCTGCTTGAACGATCTGGTCCGGGCGTGTTTCACGCGGACCTCTCGGCCTGCAATGGCTTTCGTGCGGACGAGGGTGAAGTAACCTGCCCGGCCTTGGTCATTGCCGGCAACGAGGACCGCATGACCCCGGCCAAGGCTGGTCTCGATGTCGCGTCACACCTGCCCGACGCCCGCGTTGTGCGCCTCGACTGCGGCCACGCAATGCTGAACGAACGTCCAAACGAGGTGCTTGACGCCCTGATCGGCATTGTTGACTAGCGCTTGATTAGGGGAGTTGGGGTGGCGTGAACAAGGCAAGAGCGCCCCTTCGGTGAACGTGGGTGGCGTTGTCGTCTCGCTGATCGCGATCGCGACAACACTCTTCCCGGTGGCCCTGTGGCGTCTTCTTTACCCGGCATCCGACTGGGCCGCTCTCTGCCTCGCGCCATTGGCGCTGCTGTTGTTCGAAGGGATTCGCCGACCGCTCGCCGCCGCGCTACGCGCACGCGCCGAGGCGGTGGTGCGGCATGACTCACCGATCGCGAGATTCGCCACGGGGCAGCTGCGGGCCGCCGTCCATGCCACGCTCTTTGCCGGCAGCGCCGTGGTCGTCCTTGCGTGGCAGGCGTTGGAGGCGAGTTGGACGGAAGCGCTGATCCTCGCTGCGGCGTGCGCCGCCGGCTGCTGCGCGGCGGTTTACGCGCCGCGACGGGCCGGCAGTCACTTTCGCCTTGCCGTTGCCGATCACTACGGAATCGCCTTCGGCGCACTGGGCGTCGCGGTCGTCCTCGTCCCTCTGCTCGCCTGGGTGAACTGGCCCTTCGTCGTCTGTTCGGGCGAGTTTCGCGAGTTGGGTCTCCAGGCAACGATGGAGTTCTGGCTGGAGAAGCGACTGCCCTCTAGGGGGGGCTGGATCGCGGAGGGCCTCGCCTTGATGTACGCAATCGAGGCGATTCAGGTCTTCGCTGTTGCGAGATTGTGGGGCCTCGGGTCGGCAGGGGCGCTTCTCTACAGCGTTTATCTCAGCCTCGTGGCCTACCTCGTCGCAAGGTCGAGTGCGGCTGTGTCGTGGTTCGTTCGGGACTCCCTGACGCGTCGGCGCGGCACGGGCGCAAAGGCGGCCCCGATAGCGTTCTGGGGACCAATCGGGGTGCTGGCGGTGGCGACGATTGGCGCGGCGATGATCGATCCGTCCGGAGC
>VXSY01000047.1 GCA_009837725.1 Gammaproteobacteria bacterium
GTCGACAACCCAACACCGGCGATTCGCAACGCCAGTTCAGAGCTTCCCTAGGTCGATCAGGGCAGTCCAGTCGTGGAGTTCCCTGTTCTGCTGGTGCTCGCTGATGGAAGGTTGGTCCCAATAGGACAGATCGCTTCTATCGTCGGCGCCGTCTAACGCACGCCTCAGATCAAGCGCATCACGCAGCAATGCATTGAAGTCGGAGAGCAGATACGGCAACGCGGAGGTCCAGCGCTCATCCGTGGACAATTCGCTCACGGTGGAGTGAACGTGATCCGTCGACAGCACAATCTCCCATTCGACCAGATCCTTGATGCCCTCGGGTTCGGTGCTTTCGCCTTCCTCCGCTGGCCGACGGAATGCCTCGCGCAGTGAAATGCGCGGTGCTAGCACGTCGCGCAACTCCAGCCGTAGCGGCGTGGTGAGACCATCGCGGTTGAACCGCGCGCGCCAACGATACAGATCGAGGTCGCGCGGCCAGGACTTCACGCGACCGGTCAGTAGCAGTTGCCACAATTTGCGCATCGGCGGGCCGGGAATCGCGTTGGGCGCGTTCGCGCGTATGCGTGCCAACTCCGTCGTGTTGCCCCCACGTTCCAGGTCGGCCAGTTGGTCCAGGCGATGCTCAATGGACCGGACCAGTTCGTCATGCAGCTGAGCACCGCGCTTCACCAGCCACAGGAGCAGCGCGGGGTCGTCGAGATGGCGTACCAGCCAGCGCGCCAGTTGCCGCATGACGTCGTCCCAGCGGCTGTTGCGCACTCCGGCGTCGGCTACATGCATCCAAGGCGCAAGCAAGTACGGCGCAGGCCGGCTGGTCAGGCTAAAGGCAAGGCCGTCATCTACGGCGGCCTGGGGCGGGATGCCAAAACGCACCAGATCGGCGTGCTGGTAGCGCGCCTCGCCGAATGGCTGCAGCCAATCCAAGGAGGGCACTGGGTCCAGCTCTGCAAACCGCTTTGCCGGAAGGCCGCTGGGGTCGCTGATTGCCCAGAGCAGCCGGCCGACATAGTCGTCCTGCTGTGTGCTTGCCAAGGGGCGCGCGATCCCATAGTCGACGACGATCCGCTCCTTGCCGCCGACGCCGTCCCGATAGGTTTCCGCCCAAGCGCGCAAGGTCTTGTGCAGGTAGGCGTGGCGATTGTGCTCGCGGTAGAGGATGGGCGTGACGTTCTTGGCGCGCCACTCGTCAGCCTGTGCTTTCTCCTTCCCCTTGGAGAAGCTACCGAACGCGAACATCTCCGGCGTCGACTCGCCGAGCAGGCGGTCCGCTGCCAGAGCATCCATCATGTAGCGCAGTACTGGGTCGTTGATGCTGTAACCGGCGAAGCACACCGTGTAGTTGCGAAACAGCTCGCTGACGAAGCGCGCTGCCCAACGCTCCGTGAGATAAGCCAGGCCAAAATCGCCGCTGGAGACCACTAGCCGGTCGAGTTCGATTGGGGTTGGTGAGGCGGACAGCAGGCCGTGGAGATACACCAGGCCGTCCCAGCGCTTCTTCGGCACTGGGAGTAGGGGGGCCTCAAAGCGCTCGATGGCTAGCGCTTTCTCCGCAATCACTTGCTCGAACAGGCGATCGAAGTTCGTGGTGATTAGCCGCGTGCTGCCGTCACGGCCCTTCCCAAGCGTCAGCAGTGCATCGTGAGTCGCCGTTGCGTTCGGCGCTCCCAAATTCGGGGTTAGGATGCCTGCCAGTGCCTGGCGGGCGGTCGCGCGACCACCGACGATGCCCGCTTCCAGCAAGCCAATGGCCGTGTCGAACTGTTCCGACTTGATCGCCGCTCTTTGTGTTGCGTTGGGGGGTATCGCGAGCGTCGTGTAGATCTTGTTGACCAGATCCGAAAAGCCTGGCAGGTCGGCTGGATAGGAGATGCCCGCGCCGCAGAAGAACACCACGCGCCCGTCTTCATGGGCCTGCAGCAACCGTTCGGGTACTTCAGGTCCCTTGCGAACGAACTGCATCTACGCACGCCTCTGGAGACGCGTGCAACGGATCACGAGCAGTGAGTCGAGCGACATGGACGCGGATGGCGGGAGTGGCGTGATGCGATTTTGGCAATGGAGAGCGGGAATAGTCGCGTCACGAAGCCGGCCGTGGTACGAAGTGGGGACAGCATGCATGTAGGACGCGCGGCGTCGACGAAGGCGCGGCGCGTTCGGGGCCTTTCGGTAGACTCAATCGGGTAGGGTGTTGGGCCATGTACCGGGATCGTTGGTTTTGATGAAGTCGACGACCAGATTGTGGAGCGCAAGGTATTCGTCTTTCGGTTCGCTGCCGTCGATGTAGTCGTCGGGGAAGGTGCTGTAGCTCGTGTTGTCGGAGGACAGCGTGACCCGAAAGCCCAGTTCGACGAACATATACGGTACGCGGATTAGCAGCGCCCACAACAAGAGCAGCATCTGGGTCACTCGATCCGGCGCCCTTGTCGCCCGTGATGCGCCACTTTGGTAAAAGGCGTGCCAAAAATACAGGTCCATGGCGCTCGAGTGGACCCAGTCGACCCGCTCTGTGTAGCCCGCGAGCCAAGTCACTTTGGCTCGCTCGGCAAGCGCCTCAACCTGTTTGCCGAACAGGCAGCAACCGAAGAACACGCCGTGCAACTGACGCGGGCGGACATCAGCAATCAGGTTGCGAAGGACGGCACGACTGATTTGCTCACGGGGGCCACAGATGAAATCCTCATTGCCATGTGCAGCGATGTAGAGATGGCGCGTGTCGCGCTGGTCTGCTAACCGACGGACGATCTCCTTGATGGACTCGGCATTGTTGAACATCTCGTAGTGGTAGGAGTACGGGTTCCCCGCGATCACGCCTGCCAGCATGTCGAAGATGGGGCGGACGGAGTGGTTGCCATCCACCCACCAGCGGCTTTCGATGACGGCTAGGTCGAGTTTGTTGGTCACAGTGCCTGACGTGATCGCGACGCAGGGTGTTGATTATACGTCCCCATCTATTCGATTCGGGACGCGCGCACGCAGGTTGCGGGGCGTTCTGAAGCTTGACAACGCTTGTGTCGATGCTGAGAAACCCAAGCACCCCCTGGGTCGGTGTGGTGCGTGTTCGCCCCGTCACTACCGAAGCTTCCGACAACGTGCCGCCGATCGGCTCGGGTCTCCGCGGGAGTTCTGCAAATCCGGTAGTGACGGGGCGCAGACGCGGCATTCCGGCCAGCGGCGGCAAGCGCTCCGGTAAGAAGAAAGCTGGTGCCGGCGTGGTGACGCGGTGCTAGAGTGCCCGGCGT
>VXSY01000269.1 GCA_009837725.1 Gammaproteobacteria bacterium
GATGCGAGGGCCTCGCTGGGGGGAGGGCGTCCCGCCCTCCAAGCGTGCCGAAGGCACGCACGCAGCGGAGCCCGCCAAAGCCACCGCCACCCGCGTTCCAGACAACGCCAACAAAGCGCCAGCCTCGAACGACGCCACCAACAAACCAGTCCCTGCTATGCGAGCGCCTCTCTGGACGGTGGGCGTCGCTCCCTCCCCAACAGGATCGGCGAACCTACCGAACCTTCCGAGCCTTCGTCCGCTGGCCTGAGCGTTCGTTGTCGAGGTTGAAGGTGCCAAGCATCCCGCTCGAGATCACCACCGTGTCGCCGATGCGATAGTTGGTGCGCATTTCGCGTTCGTTCTCGCGCCAAACCTCGCCGTTCTCCAACTCCAGCTCGAAGTTGCCCCGCGCCAGCTCGCGCACCCGGACGATCTTGCCGCTTGCCACCACGTTCACGGGCTTTGGCTTCGGAACCTTGATGGCGCCGAGCACGCGCCTGAAGGGGCCCGGGTGGGCGACGTCTGTCCGTTCGTTGCCAGGTTGAGTGCCCGCTTCGCCCCCCGCGCCCGCTGTCGACACAGCCGTGGGTTGCGGCGCAATCAACTCTTCCTCCGGCGTCGCCAGCCGGTCGTAGCATGCGAGTCGATCCGCATCGTCCTCTATGGCCCGACAGTCATCGCCGCTCGCCGTCGCAGCGCCCAACACCCACGCCAAGAGCACCACTCGACCACTTCGCATCTGTGCCATCCTTCCTGGAGTCCAGCCGCGCATCCTAGCGTCCCTGAAGGGTGCGTCCCCAGTTCGCCTGCGCGAACTGCTGTGCTTCGACGAGTTCGGGAAAGCGCAACGCTGCGCCTAATGTCGCTTGCTCGGAATGCCGTAAGCGGTAGTCGCCTTGATCTCCGACATCGCGATGTTCGAGTGCACCTCCTGCACGCCCGGCAACTGCGACAGATGGTTGAAGAAGAAGCGTTCGTAGGCCGCCACATCTTCGGTGACGATCTTCACCATGAAGTCCATCTCGCCCATCAGGGTGTGGCACGACTGCACCTCCGGGTACTGGCGAATCGCGTCGGCGAATTCCGGCAGCGACCTGCGCCCGTTCGCGGTGAGCTTCACCATCGCGAACACCAGCACGTCGAGGCCCAGCTTGTGGCGGTCGAGGATCGCCACCTTGCGCTGGATGTATCCATCCTGCTGCAGCCGATTGATGCGCCGCCAGCAAGGCGACTGCGACAGCCCCACTCGATCGCCAATCTGGGCGGCGGTAAGCGAGGCATCTTGCTGCAGCAGATCGAGAATCCGGGTGTCCATCGCGTCGAGCGACATAATCTATCTTCCTCCCAGCCGACATTGGGCAATTGTATTCCCTCTCAGCGCCAAAAGCGTGCAGTTTGCAACCCTTTTGCCCGCATCGAGGGTTAGCCTGCGGCGGATTGCAAGCGAATGCGGTCCCAAGGCGGCAGTTCGCGTAGCGAACTGCCGACGCGCCCGTTAGGGCGCGCAGGCTGCCGCCATCGTTTGCAGTGTCTGCCCTAGAGGCGACGACAAAGGAGAGAGCCGATGAGCGGTCCCCGAATGCAAGACTTTCACCGGGTCGAGGTGCGGACTGACCGGGCCACGGGCCTCAAGGCCGTATTCGCCCTGCACGACCTCACTTTGGGCCCCGCCGCTGGCGGCGTGCGCCGCTGGCACTACGACAGCGAAGACGACGCAGTGGCCGATGCCATGCGACTGGCCGAAGGAATGACCTGCAAGAACGCCTTGGCCGGCCTACCCTTCGGCGGCGGCAAGTCCGTCATTTTGAGCGACGGCAAGCCGATTACCCGAGCGCAGCTCCGAACGTTCGGCCGCTGGCTGAACCAACTCGGTGGCGAATACGTCGCGGCCGAGGATGTCGGCATGACCGTCGAGCACATGAAGGAAGTGCGTCGGGAGACGACTTTCGTCACCGGCATCGGCGCCCATCCAGGGCCGAAGACGGCGCACGGCGTCTTTGTCGGCATCGAGGCGGCGCTCGAAGGCAAGGTGACCGGAACGCGCATCGCCGTGCAGGGCCTAGGTGCCGTGGGCATGGCGCTCGTGGAACTGCTTCACGCTGCAGGAGCGCGATTGGTCGTGGCCGATCTCGACGAGGCCAAGGTGCAGCGCGCAACTGCGCTTGGCGCGGAGCGCGCTGGAACCGAGGAAGTGCTGCTGAGCGAAGTCGACGTGCTGGCGCCGTGCGCACTCGGTGCGATCATCACCCCCGAACGCGCCCGCCAACTGCGTGCCAAGGTGGTGGCCGGCTCCGCCAACAACCAGCTTTCCGAACCCCTGGCTGGCCACATCCTGCATCAGCGCGGCATCCGCTACGCCCCGGACTACGCCGTCAACGCCGGCGGCATCATCCACGCCGGCTACGAGTACCTCGGCTGGTCCGGTGCGATGGCCCAGATCGACGCCATTGGCCCACGCCTCGCGGCGATCTTCGCCGAGTCAAACGCCACCGGCGAGCCCACCCATGTGATCGCCGACCGCATGGCCCATGCTGCGGTCGCGGCACGGCGTTCGCAGGACGCCACGCCAGCCGCTGCGGTGGCTTGATCTAGGGCGCTTGACGCCGACGGGCCCTTTGCAGGGAAGGCATTTTGCCGTCCCTACGCACCGACAGGCGCGCCGACCGCCTTCCTACGAAGGATGCGCCTGTCGGCGCCATGGAAGGGATGCCGCCGCGAAAAGGGCCCGTTCCCTCCGGGGCCCATGGCGTGCGTTCGTGCCCCAACACCTCAAGGGAAGGGGTTCTGCCCTCAGTACTTGTACGACTCCGGCTTAAACGGCCCTTCCACCGGCACCTTGATGTAGTCGGCTTGGTGGTGGGTGAGGCGGGTGAGGGTGCCGCCGAACCCCTCCACCATGAGCTGCGCCACCTCCTCATCGAGCTTTTTCGGCAGCACCTCCACCGTCACTGGCGAGCGCTGGTTCGGTGGCTGGTCGGCCCAAGCCTCCTCGTATAGGTGCATCTGCGCCAGCACCTGATTCGCGAACGATCCGTCCATCACGCGAGACGGGTGGCCCATGGCGTTGCCCAGATTCACGAGCCGGCCTTCCGACAGCAAGATCAGGTAGTCACCGGGGTCGTCGGAGCGGAACACCTGATGCACTTGGTCCTTCACCGCTTGCCAGCGCCAGTGTTGGCGCATGTAGGCGGTGTCGATCTCGTTGTCGAAGTGGCCGATGTTGCAGACCACGGC
>VXSY01000056.1 GCA_009837725.1 Gammaproteobacteria bacterium
CGTCGGTGACGGCGTTCCACCCGTACGCGCGGCTGGAGGTGGGGCCGGACTCGGAAATCTGGGTGATCGGCGGCTTCGGCGGCGGCGAGGCGGACCTCTCGCGAACCCACGTGATGGGCACGCAGTCGAGCGACCTGTCGATGGCGATGGCCGTCGGCGGCCTGCGCCGCGCGCTGGCGATGGAGTTCGGCGGCGCCGACCTCTCGCTGCGCGGCGACGCCGGCTTCCTGAGCCTCGAGACCGACAGCGGCATGATGGCGATCGACGGCCTCTCGGCCAGCGTCTCCCGCCTGCGGCTGGGTCTCGAGGCAGCCTGGGAAGGCGAAAGCGCCACTCCGTTCGTGGAGGTGAGCGGTCGCTTCGACGGCGGCGACGGCCAGACCGGCGGCGGCATCGAGCTGGCCGGCGGGATTCGCATCCTGAATGCGGAATCCGGCTTCGGTCTCGAGGCCAAGGGCCGCGTGCTGGCGATGCACACCGGCGAGGGCTACAGCGAAAGCGGCATCGGCGTCACGGCCAGCTTCGAACCCGGCGCAGCGGGTCGCGGAATCACCTTCCGCCTCTCCCCCCGCTGGGGCGGCTCAGCCGACTCCACCGACCTCTTCTGGGATGAAGTGGGGAACGTGCGCGATGCATCGCAGTACGCCTATGGCCTCGACCGAGGGCAGACCTGGGGCGTAGACGCCGCGTTGGGCTACGGCTTCGGCCTGCGCTCCATGCCCGGCATCGTCACCCCCTTCGGCCAGATGGACGTGACGGGCGACCAAGACCAACGCATCCGCGTCGGCGTCCGCTACGGCCTGATGCAGGGCCTGCTTGGGGGGACCCAGGTTGAGCTCTCCGCGGAACGGGTGGACGGCGAGATGTACCCCGTCGGCGAGACTCGCGTGCTGATGAGCGGAAGGGCTCGCTTCTAGGGCCGGCCCGCCCCCTCGCCGGGCTGCGGACGGTGGAGACGTCTCCCTTCGGAGGGAGGGCAGGATGCCCTCCCTCCAGGGGACCGGGCCACTAGGCGCGTTCCGGGAATGAACGCGACCGCGCAGCCCGGCCTTTCCCTTTCGGCGCTTCTCGCGGCGTGTGCCGACGACGCCTGGGACGACGGCATTCGCATCGACACCGAACTCGTGCCGCTTGGCGGCGCGGGCGCCCCGGTGAAGCCGGCCGTCTACGCGACGGGCCTGTTTCAGCACGACCGGCGCTGGGAGAGCCCGCAGCACGACGAGCCGGCCGACGTCATCGTCATCGACAACGTGCCGTCGCAGGCGAACCGGCTCGAGGAGGCGCTGCGGTTGCACCGCGCGGCGCTCTCGCTGCCGGAGTTCCTGCTCGACTTCGACGGGCTGCCGCTGCCTTCGCACCTGCCTGCGCGGCTGTCGAGCCTGCAGTTTCCGCACCGCAACGCGGATGCGTATTTGCGGGATGCGCGGCTTGGCAACGAGGACTTCCTCAAGAGCGAGCTTGGCGAGGCGATCTTCGCAGCAACGGCGCAGACGTGCGGTCCCCTGGTGGCCTGGTTTCCGCAATCGCTGCTCTATGGCTTTTGGCAATCACACCTCGGCAAGAAACGGCACAACGCCAAACACGCGCGGGCTTGGGTTTCGGAGATTGTTGGCTGGCGACCAGCAGCGACCGACACGCAGGTGCAAGGGCTCAAGGGCGATCCTCTCAATCTTCGGGTGGATGAAACCGTCACGTCGAACCCCGACGACCGCTCGCATTGGAATCTCGGCAAGAACGGCGATGTTGCCGGGGGCAAGGCCGAACGGCTCGCCGGGATCGGCCACGGACGGGTTCCTGTTTCTGGCGATGGCGTTCCGGGGGCGGTGTCGTTTGCCCGCGTGACGCAGCGGGCGATGGTTTCCTTCGCGCACCTTCGACGCGTTCGCCTGGGCAACGGCGCCGGCGAAGCCGCCGACGCGGCGCTGCGCGCGCTGCTGGTGGCGCTGGGCCTGCACGCCCACCAACTGGCCTTCGGGCATGGTTTCGCGCTGCGTTCTGGTGCGGAACTGCGGCCACAGGCAAGCGAAGCGATGTGGCTTGGCGCGGATGGCGACCACCCCTGTGCGGTTGGGGATGCGGAGACCACGGCTGCGCTGTTGCAGGAAGCGGCGGAACACGCGAGGGCTGCCGGGGTGCCACTTGATGGCTGGGGCCAAGCGCCGGTGATGCTCACCCCGAATGCGGCCTTGAGCGAGGCGATTCGGCGCTCCTGGTCGGCGGCGTGAGTGCGCGGCGGGGGCCGTTCGTTCACCAAACATGGGCGACCACAAGGGTCGTCTCTACCGAAGAAGAAAGAAATCCGTTCGTGCCAGGCATACGGCATTCCCGGAAACCTCGTAGGGGCGACCCTCGTGGTCGTCCGTCCTGACGGATGTTCGCGATCTCGGTGGAGTTCCTCTTCGGCACCTATCGAGGCGACCCGGACGGTACTGCCAACATGGGGCGGCAACAGCCTGGGGAATGGCCGCCGGCACCGTCTCGGCTTTTCTCGGCGCTGGTGGCGGCGGACGGAACGAGGGATGCGTGCCACGTCACCGACGGGCGGGAGCTGTGTTGGTTCGAGCGGCTGCCGGCACCGCGAGTCCACGCAGACGCGCGGGTGAACCACCAGCCCTTGCATACGCGCTACGTCGTGAAGCATGCAAGCGGGCAAGGGATCGGTGCGGCTGGGCGGGCGAAGTGGGCGCAGAAGGAATATGTGGCGCGCGGAGCCGCGCCGGTCCGGCCAGGGACGCGGGTGAGCGTGCGAGACCCGCGCGTCGTCTATCGCTGGGAAGTTGCGCCTCCGCCGGCCGAGATTCTTGCTTCCTTGCGGCGCCGTGCGGCGCGGGTGGGCTACCTTGGGGCAGCGGATTCGCCCGTGCGGCTGCGGGTCGGAGAAGAACCCGCTGGTCGACTGCCGGCAGCCTGGGAGCCGGACGAGAACGGCGACATCGTGCTCGGCGTGCCTCAGCCCGGCGATGTTGGCGTGCTGGATCGGATGCATGACCAGTGGCGCCAGCGTGGGGCGTCGGTGGCACGGCTTCAGTTTCCGGCTCTGCATCGGCAAACGCGCTATCGCTCGCCCGGCCATCGCGGGTCGGAACGAAGCGGCGGTGAGGTGGTGGCTTGGCTTCGGCTTGCCGAGCCGGTTGCCGGAAGACGCATCGGGGTGCTCACGGGGCTGTT